>JBJHDG010000097.1:0-8361 GCA_050486425.1 Pseudomonadales bacterium
CCCTTGCGGCGTGTGGCTTACACGGTGGAAAGCGCCCGGGTGGAACAGCGTACCGACCTGGACAAGTTGATTCTGGAGCTGGAAACCAACGGCACCATTCAGCCGGAAGAAGCCATTCGCCGGGCCGCTACGATTTTGCAGCAGCAGCTGGCGGTGTTCGTCGACCTGGAAGGTGAATCTGAGCCGGAAGCCGAAGAGTCCGTTGACGAAGTGGATCCCATTCTGCTGCGTCCGGTAGACGACCTGGAGCTGACGGTACGGTCCGCCAACTGCCTGAAGGCAGAAAATATTTACTACATCGGTGACCTGATTCAACGCACCGAGGTGGAGCTGTTGAAAACGCCGAATCTGGGCAAGAAGTCGCTCACCGAGATCAAGGATGTATTGGCATCCCGTGGCTTGTCGCTGGGCATGCGCCTGGAAAGCTGGCCCCCGGCTGGCCTGCGTGGCAGCGATAAGATCGCCTAAGCGCGCAACAGGAAATGGAAGAGTGCAGGCGCTACCTGCACTTACAACTGAGAGATAAGTGGCTGCCGTGATGGCAACCCACAAGCAGGACAGGAATTGATCCCATGCGCCATCGTAAGAGTGGACGTCAACTAAATCGTAATAGCGCCAACCGGCATGCGATGTTTCGCAATATGACGGTGTCCCTGATTGAGCACGAGCTGATCAAGACGACGCTGCCGAAAGCGAAAGAGCTGCGTCGGTTTGCCGAGCCGCTCATCACCCTGGCCAAGCAGGACTCCGTGGCCAATCGGCGTTTGGCGTTCGACCGTACCCGCAGCAAATCTGCAGTGGGCAAGCTGTTTGCTGAGCTGGGCCCGCGCTATCAGGAACGGCCCGGTGGTTACACCCGTATTCTGAAATGTGGTTTCCGTGCTGGTGATAATGCACCCATGGCCTATGTGGAATTGGTTGGCCGTCCCGCACCCGAGGTGACCGAAGCCGATCACGACCATGACCATGACCATGACCACGATCATCAACACTGATTGATTCAGGCCTTTGCCCGCACAGGTGGGCACAGCGCCTGGTCTGATAGGCAAACGAAGCCGGGCTGATGTCCGGCTTTTTTGTTACCGGCAGAGGCTTCTGCCTTGATCCAGGAATGAGCGCCATGATTCGCAGTTTTCATCCACCCCTGCGTACCCTGATGGGTCCGGGACCTTCCGATGTGCATCCCCGGGTGCTGGCCGCCATGGCACAGCCCACCATAGGCCATTTGGATCCAGCCTTTGTGCGCATGATGGATGAGGTAAAGCTGCTGCTTCAGTACGCGTTCCGGACTCAGAACGCCCTGACCATCCCGGTGTCGGCACCTGGCAGTGCCGGTATGGAGACCTGCTTTGCCAACCTGGTGGAACCGGGTGACAAGGTGATCGTCTGCGTCAACGGCGTATTCGGCGGACGCATGGTGGAGAATGTGCGACGTATGGGCGCTGAAGCCGTGGTGGTGACCGATGACTGGGGTGCACCCGTGGATCCTGACAAAGTGGCAGCCGCACTGCAGGCGCATCAGGATGCCAAGATCCTGGCGTTCGTGCATGCAGAAACCTCCACCGGTGCTCGCTCCGATGCTGCGCTGCTCTGTGCGCTGGCGCAGAAATATGGCTGCCTCACCATTGTCGATGCAGTAACTTCATTGGGCGGCATCCCATTGGAAGTTGATGCCTGGGGGGCGGATGCGGTGTATGCGGGCACACAAAAGTGCTTGTCTGCGCCGCCTGGTATTTCACCCATTACGCTCAGTGAGCGTGCAGTGAGTGCGATTCGTGCCCGTAACAACCCGGTGCAGAGCTGGTTCCTGGATCTGAATCTGGTCATGGCCTATTGGGGCGGCGAAGGTGCGCGCACCTATCACCACACGGCGCCGGTAAACGCTCTCTATGGTCTGCATGAAGCCCTGGTGATGTTGCAGGAAGAGGGGCTGGAGCAGGCTTGGGCACGGCATGATGCCGTACATCAACTGCTGGTCACGGGCGTGCAACCGCTGGGTATGGATTTTCTGGTTGCCGCTGATGCCCGATTGCCACAACTCAACGCGATCAGGATTCCTGCGGGCGTGGATGAGGCTGCTATCCGACGGCAGTTGCTGGCGGATTACAACATTGAAATTGGCGCCGGGTTGGGAGCGCTTGCTGGCAAAGTCTGGCGTGTGGGTCTGATGGGCCAGAGTGCCACGCCCAAGCACGTACTGCTGCTGCTGGCTGCCTTGCGGGAATTGCTCCCGCGATAAATCCCGGGGCGTCAACCAGTGGTTGGCTTACAGGTTTGACCCGGCGGTCTGATGAAGGTGCTAGTATTCCCGACTAAGTAAATTCGGAGTGCCGGGGATGGCAGCGCAGCGACCCCAGGCCAACCCAGCGAAATCAGGGCCTAGTGGCTCGGATGGCGCGAACAACAGTATGTTCAGTTCGCTACGGGTGCGGGACTTCCGTTTCCTTTGGGCTGGCACGCTGGCGTCCACGTTCGCCATGAACATCCAGATTGTCGCCCGTGGCTGGCTTGTCTATGAGATGACCCAGAGCGCCTTGCGCCTGGCCTTGGTGACCTTGGCCTTTGCCTTGCCGCAGGTCTTGTTTGCCTTGCTGGGGGGCGCTCTGGCGGACCGGTTACCGAAAAAAACTCTGATGATCACCGCGCAAAGCTTCAATGCCTGTGCGGCGTTGGTCATGGCCTACTTTGTCTTTACCGCGCAAGTCACTTTTTGGCACTTCATCGTATTGGGTGTTTTTAACGGTACGGTGCTGGCACTGTCGATGCCCAGCCGCTCATCCATCATTCCGGAAGTGGTGGGCAAGCGCCTGCTGATGAATGCAATTTCCTTGAACAGTGCGAGCATGAACCTGTCCCGCATTCTGGGTCCGGTGTTGGCCGGTGGCTTTATCGCAATCTTCCATGTGCCGGGACAGATTCCCTACCTGGGCGTGGGCATTGTCTACCTGATCATTGCTGGCCTGTACTGCACCGCAGCCTTTACCGTGTCGTTCCTGCATATCACCGGCAAGGCCGAACGCCAAAATAACAACGGCGTGTTCAAGGATATTGGCGAAGGTGTTACCTACATCATGCGCACGCCGGTGATTCTGGGTTTGGTGGTGGTGGGCACCTTGCCGATGATGTTTGGTATGCCGCTACAGAACCTGATGCCGGCCTTCAACAGTTCGGTGTTGGGAGGTGGGCCTTCAGAGCTGGGACTGTTGCAGATGGCCATGGGCGTTGGCGCCATCACCGGCACCCTGTTGTTGGCGCGATTGGGCGATGTGGGTGGCAAGGGACGCCTGTTGCTCCTTGGCCTTTGCACCTGGGCCCTGGCCATTTTTGTTTTTACCTGGGCACCCAACCTGGCGGTTGCCCTGGGGCTAGCCGCATTCGCTGCGCTCTTCAGTTCTTCCATGATGGCGCTGAACCGTACCCTGCTGCAGTTACAGGCGCCGGATCATATGCGCGGGCGCATTATGAGCGTGGATCAGATGACGCATGGATTTATGCCGCTGGGCATTGTGCCCATAGGTATCCTGGCGGATATCTGGGGCGTACAGGCGGGCTTGCAGGTCAGTGCCGGCTTGTTGTTGGGCATTACCTTGCTCTGTCTGTGGCGGTTGCCGGAGGTGCGCCGCCTGGACAGCGGCCATCCGCCAGAAGTGCCGCAGGAAGCCGTCAGCAACGCCCAGGTGGAGTCCGCTCAGGATGAAGCCATCAGGACCGAGACCGGCGTCGGCTAGGTGTTGCACTGCCATTGCTGCGGCCAGCTTTCACTGCTGGCAGCAGTGGCGCCAAAAATCTACCTGTATGCGATGCTTTGTTGCCGGCCACCTGCTCGGGTGTGCCCGTGGCCAGAATACGGCCACCCCCGGAACCACCTTCAGGCCCCAGGTCGACGATCCAATCCGCAGTTTTGATGACATCCAGGTTATGTTCAATCACCACCACGGTGTTGCCCTGATCCCGCAACCGATGCAATACATCCAGCAACTGCTTGATATCGTGGAAATGCAAACCGGTGGTGGGCTCGTCCAGAATGTAAAGGGTGCGTCCGGTGTCGCGCTTGGAGAGTTCCCGGGATAGCTTTACCCGCTGTGCCTCACCACCGGAGAGCGTGGTGGCGCTTTGCCCCAGTCTTATATAAGACAAACCTACATCCATCAGGGTTTGCAGCTTGCGCGCCAAGGCGGGTATGGCATCAAAAAAGGCGCGGGCATCCTCTACGGTCATTTCCAGGATGTCGCTGATGTTTTTACCCTTGTAGCGCACATCCAGGGTCTCCCGGTTATAGCGCTTGCCTTTGCAGACATCGCAAGGCACATAGATGTCCGGCAGGAAATGCATTTCCACCTTGATCACGCCGTCCCCTTCACAGGCTTCACAACGCCCACCTTTGACGTTAAAGCTGAAGCGCCCAGGCTGATAGCCGCGGGCTCGGGCTTCCTGGGTTTGGGCGAACAGTTCGCGAATGGGCGTAAACAAACCGGTATAGGTAGCGGGATTGGATCGGGGCGTGCGTCCGATGGGGCTTTGGTCGATATCCACCACCTTGTCCAGCTGTGACAGACCTTCAATGCCAGCATGGGCGGCGGGCTGAATGCTGGTGGCGTTGTTCAGCGCCCGTGCCGCCAGCGGATACAGGGTATGATTGATCAGGGTGGACTTGCCGGAACCGGATACACCGGTGACGCAGGTAAACAGCCCGAGCGGAATTTCCAGATCCACCTGTTGCAGGTTGTTACCGCAAGCACCCTGCAGATGCAGGTGTTTGGTCGGGTCTGGCGCGTGGCGTTTGCTGGGCACCTGAATACTGAGTTTGCCGGAGAGATACTTGCCGGTGATCGAATGTTTGGACTTCAAAATATCATTGAGCTTGCCCTGGGCAACAATTTCGCCGCCATGTACCCCGGCACCCGGGCCGATGTCGATAATATGGTCCGCCAGCCGGATGGCCTCTTCATCATGCTCCACAACCAGTACGCTGTTACCCAGATCGCGCAGATGCAATAGCGTGCGTAACAGGCGCGCATTGTCGCGCTGATGCAGCCCAATGGAGGGTTCATCCAGGATGTACATGACGCCCACCAGTCCGGCGCCGATCTGGCTGGCCAGCCGGATGCGTTGGGCTTCGCCGCCGGAGAGGGTTTCTGCGCTGCGGTTCAAGGTGAGGTAGTTCAGCCCAACGTCCACCAGGAATTGGAGGCGGGCGCAGATTTCCTTGAGGATCTTGTCGGCAATCTCACCGCGCCGGCCCGGCAATTTCAAACCTTTGCTGTAGGCCAGCGCATCCTCTATGGACATCAGCGTGATGCTGGGCAGGTCATGGTCCTCGATAAATACATGCCGGGAGGATTCTTTCAGCCTCGTGCCTTTGCAATCCGGGCAGTCGCGCACCGTGAGATAGCGCGCCAGGTTCTCTCGCACCATGGTGGAGTCGGTTTCCCGGTAGCGTCGCTCCATGTTCGGGATGACGCCTTCGAAGCGGTGGCGGCGGCTGATATGGTCGCCGCGCTCGTTTTCGTAACTGAAGTCGATGCGCTCGCTGCCGCTGCCGAACAGGATGACGTCACGTTGCTTTTTACTGAGCTTGCGGAAGGGTGTTTCAACATCAAAGCCATAGTGCGCAGCCAGTGAGCTCAGCATGTGAAAGTAATACACATTGCGCCGATCCCAGCCACGAATGGCACCTTCGGCAAGGCTCATCTCATCGTGCTGTATCACCAATGATGGATCGAAAAACTGCTTCACACCCAGGCCATCACAGCTTTCGCAGGCACCGGCCGGATTGTTGAAGGAGAACATGCGCGGCTCCAGTTCGCTCAGACTGTAGCCACAGTGGGGGCAGGCGAAGCGGGCGGAAAACACCAGTTCGGCGGCTTGCGGATCATCCAGCAGGCACACCCGCGCCACACCATCACCCAGGTTCAGCGCGGTTTCGAAGGATTCCGCCAAGCGTTGCTGCATGTCCGCACGTACCCGTAGCCGATCGATCACGGCTTCGATGCTGTGCTTGCGCTTCTTGTCCAGCGTCGGTGGATGGTCGATATCGGTGACAATGCCATCGACCCGGGCACGAATGAAGCCATTGGCGGTGAGCTGTTTGAACACATGCTGATGTTCGCCCTTACGATCACTGATCACCGGGGCGAGAATCATGATGCGGCTCTCGGCGGGCAGCGCCAGCACCTGGTCCACCATCTGGCTGACGGTCTGTGCCGCCAGGCTGATCTGATGATTGGGGCAGCGTGGCTCACCCACCCGGGCAAACAGCAGCCGCAGGTAATCGTAAATCTCGGTGATGGTGCCCACGGTTGAACGCGGGTTATGCGAGGTGGACTTCTGTTCAATGGAAATGGCCGGAGACAGGCCCTCGATATGATCGATGTCGGGCTTCTCCATCATGGACAGAAACTGTCTGGCATAAGCCGACAGGGACTCCACATAGCGCCGTTGGCCCTCCGCATACAGGGTGTCAAAGGCCAGCGAAGACTTGCCGGAACCGGATAAGCCAGTGATCACCACCAGCTTGTCCCGGGGAATGTCCAGATCGATGTTTTTCAGATTGTGGGTGCGCACGCCGCGCAGGCTGATGAACGTCAAGGGCTTGGTCCGGGAGGGAAACGCACAAAAATACGCGTTCACCTCCCACCGGGCAAGGCGGTGGGTACGCAGGCCGCCCCAGGCTGAGCGACTAGGTCAGTGGCTGGCCGCCCCTTGGGGGCCTGGGTTACACTGCCGCCTCTCTCCTTCGCAGCAAAGAGTCCGTGACATGGCCAGAGGCATCAACAAAGTCATCCTGATTGGCAATCTGGGCGCCGACCCGGAAACCAGATACACCCAGAACGGCCAGGCCATGTGCAGACTCCGCGTGGCCACCTCGGAGAGCTGGCGCGACCGGGAGACCAATGAAACCCAGGAGCGTACCGAGTGGCATTCCGTTGTTTGTTTCCGCCGCCTGGGGGAGATCGCCGGGGAATACCTGCGCAAGGGCAGCAAGGTGTACATCGAAGGCAAGCTGCGGACCCGGAAGTGGCAGGACCAGAACGGCCAGGACAGATACAGCACCGAGATCATCGCCGACGACCTGCAAATGCTGGATGGCCGCGGCGGTGGCAGTGGTGGCGGCTACAGCCCGCAGCAGGGCGCCGCTGCCACGGGCCAGGGCGCGGCCGCAGACCCGGGGTTCGACAGCGGCCCCAATCCCGCCAGCGATATGGATCTGGATGACGATATCCCGTTCTGATTTGCCCGGCGGCTGATACTGGGCCCGCACCATGATAAGGTTGCGGGCTATGTACAGCGCCCAGTCCCGCCCAGGTTCGCAGCCGGAAACCGCCATGCCGGCATCACCCTTGTTGGTTCAGGTTCCCCTGTTTCCACTGGATACTGTGCTGTTCAGCGGGGGGCGTTTGTCCTTGCGGCTGTACGAGCCCAGGTATCTGGACATGCTGGTGGATTGCTTAAAACGCAACACGGGTTTTGCCGTGGTGCTGACCCGGCAGCAGGAGGAGCAGAGCAAGGAACGCCAGGCACCGGGTATTTTCACCGTGGGCACCTATGCCCGGGTGGTGGATTTTGATGCCCTGGATGATGGCACCCTGGGCATTGACTGCCAGGGGGAATCCAAGCTGCGGGTGCTGCGTACCGAACGGCAGGCTGACGGCCTGCTGCTGGGGTTGGTGGAGTTTCTGCCCGAGGAGCGACCCCAGGCACTGACCCCTGAACATGCGCCGCTCCTGGAGATCCTGCGGGAGCTGATGCAGCACCCTTTGGTGCAGAAGATGGCGCCCCAGGTGAATTTTGACGATGCCCGCTCCGTGAGCTGGCGCCTGGCGGAACTGCTGCCCCTGGAGCCGGAAATCAAACAGGGTTTATTACAAATGCATCTGCCCCGGGAGCGGCTCACTGAGCTGGCCCGGCTGGTGCACAATCTGCGGAGTTGAGACTTTGACCGAAGCGGTGAATATGAACACAGCCCGTGCCGCCAGCACTGACATTGCCGACATCGCAGCTTATATGCAGCAACTCGGACAGCAGGCCCGAGCGGCCAGCCGCCAGCTGGCTGCTGCGGGTACGGGTCCCAAGTCGGCGGCACTGCAAGCCATCGCCAAGGCCTTGGCGGCAAGCCGGGACAGTCTCCAGGCGGCCAATGCCAAGGATCTGGAGGCGGCCCGTCAGGCAGGCCTGGAGCAACCCCTGGTGGAGCGCCTGCGGCTGGATGATGCGGCTATTCAGCGCATGATCGATGGCGTGCAGCAGGTGGATGCGCTGCCGGATCCGGTGGGCGCGGTCACGGACCTGGCGTACCGGCCGACAGGTATTCAGGTTGGCCGTATGCGGGTGCCCCTGGGCGTGATCGGCATCATTTATGAG
>JBJHDG010000098.1:0-8294 GCA_050486425.1 Pseudomonadales bacterium
CTCCCAACCCCCCAAACCACACCCCCCCCAACCACCATCCCCAACCCACCAGCCAGTAACACCCCTTCCCCCACCGGCAACCCAGCCACACTCAAATCCGGCAACGCAATCGCCAGCCCGCCCAGTCCCAACAAAACCCGCGCCGCTATATCTTCACGCTTATCCCGCAGCGCGCCCAGCCAGGGCAAATACCCCTGTATCGCGCCAGCAATCAGCCAAATACCGGCAACTGCCTGCGCACAAGACCAAAGAATATTCGGCCATGGCGCATCAAAAATCAGCGCCTGATCCAACACAAAGAAAAACGGAATCAGATAGATCACGCTACCCAGGCTCATGGCAGCAAAGCCGGTACGCAGCGGTGAGGCACCGGCGATGCTGGCAGCGGCGAAGGCGCCCAGGGCGACCGGCGGTGTGATAAAGCTCAGCATGCCCCAGTACAGAATAAACAGATGCACGGCCATGGGATCCAGGCCGCCTTGAATCAGCGCGGGTGCCAGCACAATAGCGAGAAAGATATAGGCTGCGGTCACGGTCATGCCGATACCCAGCACAAAGCTGGTCAGTGCGCCCATGAGCAGCAGCAGCCAGATGGCATCGCCAGCCAGATACAGCAGTTCGTTTACCAGCGTGCCGGAGAGACCGGTCATGGACAGCGCGCCCACGATCAATCCCACGCCCGCCAACACCGCCAGTAGTTCCACCAGCAGGCGACCGGAAGCCACCAGGAAATTGCCCAGGTCCGGCAGGCGCCAGCGATGGGTGCGGGAGCATTGATTGAGCAGCAATAACACGCCGGTGGCGATAAAGGGCGCCACGGCTTCCCGTTGCAGATACACCAGCAGCACGATCAGCACCACAAAGGCGCCAATGTAATACCAGCCGTCAATCAAGGTTTGGCGCAGGCTGGGCAGTTCTTCTTTCGGCGCGCCGCTGAGTTCGTTGCGCGCAGCATAAGCATCGATTTGCACGAACAGGCCAAAGAAATACAGCAGCGCCGGAATCGCTGCCGCCAGTGCCACATGGGTGTAAGGCACATTGAGAAAGGTGGCCATGATAAAGGCGGTGGAACCCATGATGGGTGGCAGCAGTACCCCGCCGGTGGAGGCGCAGGCTTCTACGCCGCCGGCATAGTGGGCGCTGATGCCGGTGCGCTTCATGGCGGGAATGGTCATTTGCCCAGTGCTTAAGACATTGGTGATCACACTGCCGCTCATGGAGCCCATCAGGCCGCTGGAGACAATGGCGACCTTGGCGGCGCCGCCGCGCACATGGCCGAACAGGGCAAAGGCCAGGTTGATAAAGAAGCGGCCGCCGCCGGTGTGTTGCAGGGCGATGCCAAACACCACAAAGCCGATCACCAGGCCGGCAAAGGCGCGAAAGGGCAGGCCCAAAATGCTTTCGATGCTCATCACATGGTAGACGGCGGCCTGGGACAGGCTGGCCGACAGGCCACTGATAGGGCCGGGCATGAAATCTGCGTCTGCCACCAGTGGATAAAATGAAAACAGCGCCACCAGCACGAACAAGGTCAGGCCGCCGCAGCGTCGTACCGCTTCCAAGGTCAGCGCCCACACCAGGTACGCCACCCACTGGCCATGCCAGGGCGCCTGGATTTCCCAACCCTCGTCCATGATGCGGGCGGTTTGCGCAAACAGATATAAACAAGCGGTGAATGCCAGCGCAGCCAGCAGGCTGTCATACCAATAGCGGGTGGCGCTGAGCGTCGGTGGAAACAGTAGAAAACACAGTGGCAACAACAGCGCCAGCAGGGCGTAGTAATAGTGGTTCTCCACTTGCACCAGCCAGCCCAGCAGCGGTTCGCTGGTGAACATGCGCAGCATGTCCATGGCCAGCAGCAACGTCAGCAGCGCCGCACCGCCCACCAGCAGTTTCAGCGCCAGCGGCAGTTCCGCGCCGGCGCGGGGTGGGCGTGCGCTGGATTGCGGCGGGTTGATGCTTACCGCGCTCAAGCTTCATCCGCCTGATGGAAGTTGGGATCGAAACCGGCGGCCTGCAGACGTTCGGCACGCAGTTGCTGCCAATGCTGACGAAAGTCGGCGCCTGTGTGGCCACTGCTGCGGGCATCGCGCCAGGCGTCGGCGAGGATCTGCTGGCGTTGTAACAGGCGCTGGTTGTGGTCATCCAGTGCCTGATTCCACACGCCGATTTCGCGCCAGTAGCGTACGGCCCCGGCATGATAGGGTACAACCCAATCGAACACCTGAAACTCCAAGCCCCAGCCAATGGCGCCGGGATCCGCGTCCTTGAAGCTGTCGTAGTTCTCGTGAATGGTGCGGGTCAGCCAATACACCATGTCGGCATCCTGATGCGCCATGGTGATTAGAATGGGATAAGGATAGGTGCCACCTTCCTGTGGTTGTTCGTCACTGATGCCGGGGCCACGCGTGGCCATGTGGGGGCGGTAGTAGGGCGCTACACTCAGCACCCGTTGCCAGCAGTCGGCGTCATCATGAGGAACGGGCAGCCAGCGAATGCCACGGGGTGAAGCTTCCAGGCGTCGGGTGGGGCCGGAGACGGTGTTGGCAAAGGCCGCATCCACATCGCCGTTGATAATGCCATTCCACATGGCCTCATAGCCGGGAAAATCCACCCGTTGCACATCGTCCCAAGTGAGGCCGCCGCACGCGAGCAGCGCTTCCGTGGAGACGTTCAGCGCCGGTGCGCCGCGCACATAGGCCACGCGGCGACCGCGCAGTTCATGCATCTGGGTGACACCGGTATCCGCGGCCACGGCCAGGCTCTGATTGCTCAGGCCGTTGGAGCTCATCAGCAATTGCAGTGGCTGCGGACCCCAGTCGGGCTCGCCGAACTGGAACATGCCCTCTTGGGCGAAATAGGTGGCTACACCATTGGCAGAAAATTCCACGCGGCCGTTACGCAGGGGTAACAGTCGGGAGATATCGTTTTGCCCCGGCAGCACCCGCAGGCTGACACCATGCTGGTCCTGCAACACTTTGCCGATGGCGACCGCCTGGTTATAGCCCGTGGTGCCCAGGTTGTAGGCGGTCCAGGCCATGGTGCGTGGCAGCACGCGATCGTCGGTCGCCTGTTCCGCCTGGTTGCAACCCATCAGCATCAGGATGGCGCTGCCTAACAGTAATGGCCCGAGCCCCAGTCCGTGCCTGCGTTCACTTGTGTGTTTCCCCATGGCGCCCACCCGTGATTTAGCTGTGTGTTGTCGATCTGTTCATTGTCGGCAAAGGCGCCATCATAGCGGAATTGGGTGCGGTTATACTGCCACCAGGTTTTCCCAGGAGGCGGCGCATGCTGCTCACCATCGACGGGTTGCACAAGGCGTATCAGGATGGCGCAACCAGCCGCGTAGTGATCAAGGATCTGCAGTTGCAACTGGCGCCGGGCGAGATCCTCGCGGTCACCGGGCCCAGCGGCTGCGGCAAATCCAGTCTGCTCAACATGATTGCCGGCACCCTGGCGCCGGATGGCGGCGAGATCAGCCTGCACCTGCGGCAGCAAACGCTGCGCTACAGCAGCCTGGATGAAACCGGGCTGGCGGGCCTGCGGCGTTTGCATCTGGGCTATGTGTTTCAGTTCTTCAACCTGATTCCCACCCTCAGCGTGGCGGAAAATCTGCGCCTGCCCCTGGTGCTCAGTGGTCGTCTGCATTTGTTGGATGAGGCCTTGGCACGGCTGGAGCCCTTGGGCCTGGCGGATCGGGCCCAGGCCATGCCGGCGCAGCTCTCCGGAGGTGAGCAGCAGCGGGTCGCCATCGCCCGGGCCCTGGCGCACCAACCCCTGTTGGTGCTGGCCGATGAACCCACGGGCAATCTGGATGCGGACAATGCCGATCAGGTGGCCAGGCTGCTGTGGCAGGAAGTGGCTCGCACCGGCGCCAGCCTGATTCTGGCCACCCACAGTCAACGCCTGGCCGCTCAGGCCCATCGCGTGCTGGAACTGGGTCGATGATGCTGCTGTGGCTGGCATTGTGGCGGCAGTTGCGCGCCCAGGCCTGGGCCAGTCTGTCGGTGCTGCTGGGCGTGGCGCTGGCGCTGGCCTCGGTGGTGGCGGTGCATTTGCTGGGGCAGCGGATCAGCAGTGAGCTGGAGGCCGGCTTTCCTGCGGCAGTGGCGGGCCTTACCCACGAATACCGACCGGCGGGACTCACCGAAACCCATTACTTCGCGTTGCGCCAGCGCTGGCGCGCGGGCGAGCCGCTACTGACGCTGGCTGATGGCAGCCCGGCGCCGGTGCAGATTCAGGCCATGGCGCCGCTGCTGGATCTGAGTGTGCAGGCCCAGGATGCCCAGGGTGGCCAGTGGCGTGTGCTGGGCATGGATCCCCTGGCGTTGCCGGCCACCACGGGCCTGGCACTAAGCGCCCCCGAGCTGCTGCTGGAAGATGCGGTGCTCAGCTTTGGGCCGAGCACGCTGGAGATTGGCAGTTGGTTGCAGCCTGCTGGCGACGGGCCGGCGCTGCGGGTGATCGGTGAGTTGGACGTTGAGCCACAGGCGCACTGGCTGCTGGCGGATATCGCCACCGCCCAGGCCATTGTCGGCACGCCTGGGCATCTGGACGCTTTGGGTTTGGCGCTACCCAGTGGTCCGCCCGCCTGGCTGCGGGTGCTGGATCGCTGGTTTCCCGGCTTGGCGGCGCAGTGGCAGGTGCCGCCGCTGTTGTTACTGGATGGCGAGCCGGTGCAAGCCTTGGGTGATGCGGCGCAACGCCGTTTCGTCGATGCCATTTTGTTCAATCTGGGCGCGCTGAGTTTGCTGGCGGCGCTGGTGGCCGGGTTTTTGGTGTACCAAAGTGCGCTGGGCAGTGTGCGTCAGCGCCTGCCGTTGTTGTCCCGGCTGCGCATGCTGGGCATTTCCCGCCGTTATGTGCTGGTGCAGGTTATGGCGGAATCCCTGGTGCTGGGGTTGCTGGGCACCTTGCTGGCTTTGCCGCTGGGGATGGCGTTGGCGCAGGCGCTGTTGCAGTTGGTAGGTGGTGGTGTGGCCGGCGGCGCACTGCCGACCACCGGCGCCCAATTCAGTTTGCCACTCGAGGTCTGGTTGAAGGCCTTGCTGCTGGGTGTGGGCAGTGCCGGCCTGGGGGGCTGGCTGGCGTATCACAAATTGGTGCCGGGACGTTGGTTGCAAACCCAGTCCGACGCGCAGCCGGTAGCAGCAGCGGCGTTGCATCGACGCCATCTGCTGTTGATTGCGGTTGGCTTGGCGTTGTTGCTGTTGGGATGCTGGGTGCCGGCCACGGGTTTGGTGGGCGCCTTTATCGCCATCGCGGGCGCCTGTGTCATGTTGTTGGCACTGCTGCCCTGGTTATTACAGACGCTGGTCACCGGCTTGCTGCGTGCACTGGATGCCAACGCCCTGCGCCTGACGCCGGGCGCCGCCATGGGCAGTTTGCTGAATCTGCGGGAACTGCGCGCAGCGCTGCCCCAGGTGCAGGCGGCCGGCGGGGCCTTGCTGTTGGCGCTGGCGGTGGCCATGGCTTTGGGTTTGATGGTGGGCAGCTTGCGCGCCAGCTTTGATGCCATGTTGGCGCAGCGCCTGGCGGCGGATCTGGTCATCAATCTTGGCACGACGGATCCGGACAACGCCCAGGACTGGCAGACATTGGCGGAACTGCCCGGCGTGTTGGAAGTGCGCGGCTACGGCAGCCTGAATTTGCCATTGGTGCATGGGCAGCAGGCAGTGCTGACCCGGGTGCAGGTGGCGCAGCTGGATGCCTGGGAGCTTGGCCGTTACAACCTCAGTCCTCAGGCTTCAGCCCAGCAGGTGCCGCTGTACGTGAATGAACTGCTGGCGCGACAGTTACAGTTGCAACCGGGAATGCAGGTGCAACTGCTGGTTACAGAATCGCCGGCCGCTGGACCGCTGGCGGTGGTGATCGCAGGTGTGTTTGCTGACTATGGCGCGGCGCGCCCCAGGGCTTTGCTGGATAGCAGCGCCTTGCTGGAAAGCGGCGCCTTGCCCGCGCCCATTACCCAAGTGGCGCTGCGGGTGGAAGCCGGCGCGGCAGCGGCGCTGGCGGTGGCCTTGCAGCAGCAAGGTTGGCGTGTCAGCACCCTGGCAGAGCTGCGCGATTTTTCCCAGCAACTCTTTGCCCGCACCTTTCGCATTACGGATGCACTGACGGCGTTGGCGCTGCTGGTGGCGGTGGTGGGTTTGTACAACGCCTTTACCGCGCTGCAATTGGCGCGGCGCTCGGAGTGGCGGCTGTTGCAGGGCATGGGTTACACCAGCGCCATGCTCACCCGGCTCAGCTTGCAACAGGTGTTACTGCTGGCCTTGTTACTGGTGCTCCTGGCCGTGCCCTTGGCGGTGCTGATGGCTTGGCTGCTGTGCGCGTTGGTTAATCCCCGCGCCTTTGGTTGGTCCATCCCGCTGCAATTGCAACTCTGGCCGCTGCTGTTGCCCATGGTGCTGGGCATGCTGGCGGCGGCGCTGGCCGGTTGGTTACCGGCACGGCGCGCGCTGCGTCCGGCAGCGGCGTCCGTGCCAGCCACAGCCAGTGCGGTGTTGATGGTGGGCCTGTTACCCATACTCCTGCTGTTACCTGGTTGTGGCGCTGCGCCTGCGGAAACAGGCACCAGCCTGCGCCTGGATGCCCTGCTGGCCAGTGAGGCCGAGGAAGCCGGGTTTGCCAAGGCGGAGCAGCCTCGCCCCTTTGAGTTTCCGTTAGATCATGGGCCGCATCCGGATTATCGCAGCGAATGGTGGTATCTCACCCTGGACCTGCACAGTGCCGAGGGTGCGCGCTATGGCGCGCAGTTCACGCTGTTTCGCCAGGCGGCAGCGCCGCCGCTGCTGGCGGCTGCGCTGCCGGACAGCGAACTGCGCGCGGGTCTGGTCCGTGTGCGGACTGCGCGCGGACGCCACGGCATGATCTCACTCGGTGCGGATGGACCAGAATTGCCGCTCGGGTCCTTCGCACCGGACCCCCTGGCCCTCGTCGAATCCCTCGCACCCGCCGCGCGCCAGCGGCTGTTGCGGTTGCTGCTGGATGCCGGGACAGGGCTGTTCAGCCTGCAGACCGAGCCCGCCTATCTCGCGCTTGCGGTCGCGCTTGCCCGCGAGGAGGCGGTGGCGGCAGAGCCGGCACGCGCAGTGGCTGCCGGACCGGAGCAGTTGCGGCTGGTGCGTGCGTCCGGGCCGCGTCCGGCGGGTCCGCTGTTCCTGGTGGGGCCGACACGCATCGCTCGCATCGCCGCAACCGGCGGCGCAACGGTGCACATGCTGATCGAGGCACCCTGCCCTGGCGAAGTCCTGTGCGGTGGCACGGACATGCCGTGGGTGCGGCGGATCGCGGCTCCCGGAGGTGACACGCCGCCGCTGCTGGATCTCCTCGCGGCGGGTGGACCGGAGAGCCGGGCGATCGGTGCTCAGCTTCCGGCCGCGCTCTGCCACCGCGGCGACGCGCCTGCAAGTGCCGGGCTGCACGATGCCGCGTCCCTGCACGCGCCGGCGCGGCCGCGCAGCCGTGCCGATCTTGGTCGTGCGGTCGCGGGCATGCTCGAACTCGCGTTGCCTGACTGTGGGGGCGGACTGTTCCTCCGTGGCTGGCTGCGTGATCCGCACGGGCTGATCGCCGGGCTAGCGCTCGCGACCCCGTCCGGCCCGCGTCTGCTGCCAGGCGAGACTGTGCACCGTTTCCGCCGTCGCGATCTTGCCGATCGTTTCCGTAACGTTGCACACGCTCCGGGCGAGGAGGGCGAGGGCTTCGTCGTACATGTGCCGGATGCCGCGGGCGCGGGTCCGCAGCCCGACCTACTCGTGCAGCTCAAGGGGGGAGCGGCGCTGGCGCTGACACCCGCGCTGCGCACGCTGGCGCCGGCAGCGGCGCGCCATGCAGTGCTTGCCTCCGTGCGTCCGGAAGCGCTGACGGAGGCGATGCTCGCACACTGCATCGTGCCGGCGGCGTCGCGGCTGCACGCCGCAGTGCAGCACCCGCGACTCAGTCCTCTGGCAGGGCGAGCAGCCCCTCGGCGACCTGCACGAGGTCGTCGCCGGTCACGTCCGGTGGGGTGAAGATGTCGCCGTAGGCGCCTTCGAGCCGCGCGCACCAGCCGGCGAGGCACCCGGCGCGCTTGGCGCCGTGGCAATCCCAGGCGTGGACCGCGACGAGAGCGAGCCGATTCCGCGGAATGCCGAACGCCCCGGCCGTGGCGTGGTACACAGCGGGTGCGGGTTTCCACGTGCCCACCTCCTGGGCCGTGACCACGCGCTCGACGTGTTCGAAGAGGCCGGCCTGCTGCAGGAACCGGGCGGTCGTGTCCGGATGGCCGACGGTCAGGCAGCCGATCCGTACCC
>JBJHDG010000099.1:0-8242 GCA_050486425.1 Pseudomonadales bacterium
CGCTGCGTCTGCAAACCGGATACAGCGCCATGGAAATCCGCAGCATGACGTACTGGGATCTGATTCCAAAAGAAGCAGAGCCCTATGTGCTGGGCAGCTTGCAGCAGCTGCGCACCGAAAAGCGCTCTGGTCCGGTGGAGCGAGAATTCATCCGTAAGGATGGTAGCCGTTATCCAGTGCTGCTGCGCGGCGCTGCTTTCACTGATGCCCAGGGGCAGCGGCTGCTCTGGTCAATCGTGGAAGACATCAGTGAGCGTAAGGCGGCGGAACTGAAGCTGCTGCGTATGGCCACCACCGATGCGCTCACCGGGCTGTGGAATCGCCGTTATCTGATGGCCGAGTTGGAGCGGCAGCTGAGCCGGGTGCGGCGTTACGGCGAAGTTACCAGCGTGCTGCTGGCAGATATCGATCACTTCAAAGCCATTAATGATACCTATGGCCATGCCGTGGGTGATGAAATGCTGAAGGCCGTCGCCGCGCTGTTCCGCGAAGTGCTGCGCCCCACTGATATTGCGGCCCGCACTGGTGGCGAGGAATTTGCCATGCTCTTGCCTCACACCAGTGAGCAGGAGGCCATGGCGGTGGCCGAGCGAATTCGTCAGGGTGTGGCAAGGATCTGTCTGCCGGCAGGCGATGGCCGAGTAAAATGCACCATCAGCCTGGGGGTTACCAGTCTTTGCGGTGATGATGACAACCTCCAGTATCCGTTGAACCGAGCCGATGAAGCGCTTTATGCCGCCAAGCGCGGCGGTCGCAATCGTGTGGAAAAACGCTGACCAACCTCAAGAACAGGTTAGGGGATAGCCCCGATGGGCAGCAGTGCTGGAAATTGGCATCTTGCGTGTCTCCTGCGAGGAGGCGTTTATGCGTGATGTCAACGAAGATCTTGGTCAGATCAGTCGCCAGGATGGCGAATTCCAGGCCGTCCTCAGCCGTCGCTTTACTCAGGCGCCGGACCAGGTCTGGGCCATGCTGACCGAATCGGACAAACTGCCCCTATGGCTGGCACCTGGCAGCATTGAGCTGAAACTGGGCGGCGCGGCCAAACTCAACTTTGTGGACAGCGGTATTGTCATTGACAGCCAAGTGACAGCGCTGGAATCGGAGCGGTTGCTGGAATATGCCTGGAGCAGTCCTGGTGAGCCGGTGCGGCCGGTGCGCTGGGTGTTGGCGCCCAGCACCAACGGTACCCTGCTGCGGCTGCAACTGCGGCTACCTGCCGATGAGGACATCGCTCGTGCCAGCGCCGGTTGGGAAGCCCATCTGCAGATGCTGCTGGCGGCCATCGAGGGCGTGCCCATCAAGTTCCCCTTCGAGCGTTTCAAAACCACCCGGGAGGCCTATCGTGCCATGGCCGAGGCGCTCTGACCTCGATTGCCGGCGGGATTGCCCGGTTAGATTGCTTGGAAAGCTCGGGCCCAGGGTCTATCCTTTGCCCCGCTTTTCGCCATCAGCGTTATAAGGAGCGTTTTGTGAGAATTACCGGAGCCTTGTTTGTCCTGTCTTGCGTGGCCCTGCTGAGTGCTTGTGGCCAACAGGACGCATCCAGTGCGCAGGCGCCGGGCGCCACTGCTGCTGCACCTGCCCAGCCCCACGCCGGCCAAGGCGTCTATAACCGCACTTGCGCCATGTGTCATACCGCTGGTGTGGCCGGTGCACCCAAGCCAGGGGACAAGGAAGATTGGGCGCCACGTATCGCCCAAGGCATTGAGGTGCTTTATGCCCACTCCATCGACGGCTTCACGGGTGAGAAAGGTTTCATGCCAGCCCGTGGCGGCGCCAGTATCTCCGATGATGAAGTGAAAGCTGCCGTGGACTTTATGGTGGCTCAATCTCAGTAACTGAACCTGCGCGCCATTCAATGATGCCGGCAGATCCGCGGAATGCATGGGCCCCAGTAGAGTAGCCGGATGCTTTAGAATTTCCTCAGCCGCAATTTGTGCCGGTAGTGCCGCCTCATCCACGTATCGTGAAGGGCGCCACCTTATCAGCTTGGCGGTAGGAGCAGTGCGCTGAGCAGCCCCAGGCACTGGCCAACGGCAATAAACAGCAGGGAAAAGATCAGTGGCCCTGCAACCTGCAAGGCTTCAGCGCCGAAGGCCCAGGCGCACAGCGCTAACACACTGGTGAGGAGCCAGAGCAGCAGCGCTACCCACAAGCGTTGGCGCTGATTTCCGCTGCAGCCAACGGCAAGGCCCAACAGCAACAGCCCCAGCACGCCCAAGGCGAGAAAGCCGGTGCCCATAGCCAGCAATCCCAGTGCCAGCCCCACTAAGCCCAGGGCCAGGGCCCACTCCGCTGGCAGTCGCATCAGCGCCCACTCGCCGACATGCTGGCCAGGCAACTCTGTAGCGTGGGTTCCGCGGGCACACGCAGAGCGAGCGCCTGCCCCTGCAATTGCTGGGCTGCGGCCGTATCCAGCACCTCCACCAGATACAGACGCTGGCCATAGCGGTGTTGCAGCACCGTGCCGGCATCGGCCAGGGTTTCCAGTGCGATTGCCGTTTCTGTTGCTGCGGGCAGCCACAGTAGCAGGCGGTCGCCGGGGCGGGCGAGAAAGCCCGCCTGCTGCAATACCAACGCCAGCACCAGGCTGTAACCCAGGAGCCAGAGCAACAACACGGCCAACGCCTGCAACAAGCGCCAGCCCAGCGTGGGTGCCTCAGACTGCATCGCGCAGCAACTTGCGTAAGTCGTGGACGAGGGCGGCCACAGGTTGATCATGGGGCATTAGCAGGCGGGCGCGACCACTGCCATCAAACAGCAGCAGATTGCTGCCGTGGGCCACCGGGTAAAACCCTGCGTCGGGGGTTGCCTGAAAGCTGCTGCCGTAGCGGCGGGTGAGCAGGCGCAGTTCCGCCTCGGCGGCGGTGGCACCGATAAATTCCGGGCCGAAGTGGGCGGCGAATGCTGCCAGCCGGGCCGGCTCATCCCGGGCGGGGTCCACGCTCACAAACAGCACCCGGATCTGGTCACGCTGCGCTGCGGGTAGCTCGTGCAGGGCCAAGCGGAGATTGGCCAGGGTGGCGGGACAAACATCGGGGCAGGACATATAGCCAAAGAACAGCAGGCTCACCTGACCTTGCACATCCGCCTGGGTAATGTTGCCGGCAGCGGTCTGCAGCTGAAACTCCAGTGTTGGGAAATCGGCCGGCAGCACCTGACCCTGCCAACCAGCCTGGTTACCACAGCCGCTGAGTAAGCCTGTCCACAATGCCAGCGCCAGGATCAGGTTGGTGGGCAGAAGGTTTTTCCCGCGCAGTAATCGCCGAAGTAGTTGCAAGGTTCCAACCTCTTCACAGTCTGGGGTCCAACCTATGAGATTCTGTTGTCTGGGGCAAGACGCTGATAGCTTCGGGCTTTATGCTGGGGGCTGGTCACGAATGGATTGTCCGATGTATTTGGCATTGCGTCTTGGTAAAGGTGGCGCCGCCGCGCTGTTCATGCTGCTGTTGGGTATCGGGTCGGCCCTGGCCGCACAGGTGCAAGTGTTGGCCACATCGCCAGCGCCTCAGGCCGAGCTGCCTCTGGGTCAAAGCTTTCAAGTGCGCCTGGGCTATACCAGCGAGCACGGTTTGCGACTGTTTGTGCGTGGCTATTACCAAGGTGAGCAGGTTACCCAGGGCCAGCGCAGCAATCCCTCCCCGGTTTACGATGGGCCTGCCGGCGAAGCCATCGTCTGGCTGGAATACACGCGCCCCACTCGGCTCGATGAGCTGCGGATTCAGGTCAATGACGCCAGCTGGCAGACGTTGGAAAGCATCAGCGTGCCGGTGGCACTGCATTGGCACCCCGAGGCACCAGCGATCAATCATGCAGATGAATTTCGTGCCTTGAGCGCTGAGCAACAGCAGCGAGTGTCAGTGGCCATGCAGCAGGCGTATGCGGAGCAGGATGATCGCGGTATCAATCTACTGCTTATTGCCATGGCCTGGTCGGTGCCTGCCTATCTGGTGCTGCAGTTGCTGTTGCCGCTGCGTTGGCAGGGTGGCTGGCGCAAGCTGGCATTGCTGCCGCTGTTGGCAACCGGGCCGATTTTGCTTTATACCCTGGCAGGCCTGCTGCAAGGTTCCAACCTCTGGCCATTGGTGATGCTGTTCACCTTGCCCTTTGCCTTCCTGTACATGCTGGCACTGCTGCTGGCACGTTGGTTTGCCACTAAGGCGTAATGTTATGAGTCAGAATTCACAGTTGCTGGCCGATGCCATTCGTCTGCGTGATGTTGGGTATCTGCGCATTTGCTTTGTGCGTCATTACAACGAACCGTTGGCTGAGATCCTGCGCCGTTGCGGCTTGAATACCGAACATTGGCCGGATCCGGCGCAGCCGCCGCTGCATGCTGTAGATTTTGCCAAGGCACAAGCCATCATTGCCCAGCTGCTGCGCCAGGATCTTGCCTATGGCAGTGAGACCGCTGCTGCGCCTCAGGCACAGGCCCTGGCCGCGCAGCTGCTGGCACCCTTTGCCGTTGCTGGTAGCGTTTTTTACACCAATGGGATTTGGGGAGAAGATGTGAGTCAGGGGCCTCAACAATGGTGCGAGATGACAGATGCAACTTTTGATGGCGGCGTGATTGCCGTCGCTCCACAGCTGGCCGTTTGCATCTGGGTGGAGGATGAGGATTGAGCGGTTGCTAACGGCAGGCGGTGTTACTATGAGGTTTGTGCGGAGATAAGGATTTATTGCTATGTACCAAGTATTGCAGAGAAATAACGGCAAAAAGTTCAGCGTTATGTCGGCATTTGCTTTTTTTGTTGCCGCTATCGCGGCAAGCCCATTGCATGCACAACAGCACTGTCCTGTCGGTGAAACTGATCTTGATTATGGCGTTTTGGTGGAGTTTGAGGATGGATCCACCTCACGGTTTTATCGTCTGGATAATGGATTGATACGGGAAGATCATCAGATGAACGATGACAGCGGAGACGGTTCGACGGTGGATCTGCTGTATGGCATGTACACCGTTCAGTTTTGGGATACGCGTAACACTGTTAAAGATGCCAGTTCGCATCAACGAGTCGAATATGCAGGTGGACTGAACTCATTGCCAAAGCCAGCGCCGGGGCTGAACTTTGCAACTGAAATGGTTTGGTTTGAGGCAAATGGCCTTTCACGCCAGGAGCACACAACATTCTCCTTCGGTCCGCAGACCCAAATGCGTGTTGATGGCTGTGGGTTGATCGGGTTGCGTGTAGATAATGGGTATAGGGAACTGACAGAGCCGGTGGACGAAGAAGAGTATGAAGTCTACATGTACTACCCCAAGCTTGGTTTTGGTGTGCTGCTTGGTTGGTATGTGCCGGGAGAAGAGGAAGATTTGATATTTCCCGTCAAGATGACCTTGTTGACGCCAGACCTATAAAAAGTTATCGCGCCATTTCGGAGAGCAAAATATGCGTGGATATAAAGTACTGTTGCTGTCGGCGCTGAGCCTGTTTCTGTTTAGTATCGCGGTGCGTGGCAGCGAGGTGGGCACCTTGAACACCTTTGTCAGTGGCACCCCGGCTTTGGCCGCGGAAGTTAACGACAATTTCAACCAGATCGTGCTGGCGGTGGATGATAACCATCAGCGTATCGCTCAGCTGGAGCAACAGGTCGAAGATCTGTTAGCTGCGAACACGGCTTTGCAGGCGGCGCTTGGTGACTTGTTGCTGCTGGCTGAGTACCTCAACGTGGATACCAGTGCGCCAGCCGTGCCAGTGGTGCGTCTGAGCGGTGTCAATTTGCAGTTGGTCAACGGCAGTGGGCAGACAAATTCTGCTAACGGCACCGGCAATCTGCTAATTGGCTATGATGCGCCCAGAGCGGAGGGCTCTCATCAGGATTGCTCAATCGGTGTACATCCTGACACCGCTAACTTCTTGGGTTCTCAAACCGCCTGCAATAATGTGGGCGGTTTGTGGGCATCGAACATCAAAACCGGCTCCCACTATCTGATCATTGGCGATGGCAACAATTACACGGCATGGGCTGGCATGGTGGTAGGTCAGACCAACACCAGTAACAGCCCCTATGCCAGTGTCAGCGGTGGGCTTAACAATCGCGCCGTTGGCACCTATGCCAGTGTGACTGGTGGCGCTCATAATTTGGCCGTTGGCTGGGGCGCAAGCGTCAGCGGGGGCTTCACCAACAATGCCAGGGGCGCACACGCCAGCATTAGCGGTGGTGGCTTCGGGATCGCCAGCGGCGCAAGATCCAGCATTAGTGGTGGCCATACCAATAGCGCTACAGCTACCGATGCAGCTGTCAGTGGAGGTGCCAGCCGTGCGGCGGTAGACCCGACGAGCTGGGCGGCAGGCGCGCTTTGGCAGGCGCACTGAAAACGCACGGATTAATTGCTATGAGGCAGTAGCGCTTGCGCTGTGAGTACCGCCATGTATGTCCGCTAACCGCTTCAAACTGAATATTCCGGCCATCGCCACCGGCCTACGTGCTGCCTGGGGGGAAGGCTATGGCCTTACGGATCTGCGCAAGGATGTGATGGCTGGGGTCACCACAGGGACGGTGGCGGTGCCACTGTCCATGGCGTTGGCAATAGCCACCGGGGTGCCGCCGCAACATGGTCTGTACACCGCCATTGTCGCCGGGGCCATCATCGCCTTAACGGGTGGCGCCCGGTTCAATGTGTCCGGTCCAACTGCGGCCTTTGTGGTCATTCTGTTTCCCATTGTGCAGCAGTACGGCCTGGGTGGTTTGTTGCTGGCTACCATGTTGGCTGGAGGCATTCTGGTCCTGATGGGGCTCACCCGTCTGGGACGGCTGATTGCCTTTGTGCCCTACCCGGTGGTGCTGGGTTTCACGGCGGGTATTGCGGTGGTGATCGCGGTGTTGCAGATACCAGATTTTCTCGGGCTGCAAGTGGCGCAACTCGGCGAACATTTCGTCGAGAATCTGGGGCATATCTTCAGCGCCCTGCCCTCACTGGATGCGTTTGAGCTGGGCATCGGACTGTTGGTGCTCAGCACGCTGTTGCTGTGGCCGCGCTTACACGTGCCGATACCAGCGCCCTTGGTCGGGCTGGCCGTAGGTGCAGCAGCGGCCTATGGCGTGAATTATTGGTTTGGCCAAGGCGGCGGCGAGGCGGTTGTGGAAACCATTGCCTCGCGTTTCACATGGGAAGCCGATGGTGTACCCGGCCAAGGCATCCCGCCCATCCCGCCGAGCTTTGTTTTGCCCTGGATGCTGCCGGGGCCGGCCGGTGTGCCGCTGACATTGAATTTTGAACTGGTGCGGGCACTGCTGGGACCCGCCTTGGCGATTGCTATGCTCGCGGCCATTGAGTCTCTGCTCTGTGCCGCAGTAGCGGACGGCCTGACGAAAACCCGGCACGATCCCAATGCTGAACTGATTGGCCAGGGATTGGGTAATCTGGTCGCGCCGCTGTTCGGTGGTATTACTGCGACGGCCGCCATTGCCCGCACGGCAACCAATATTCGCAGCGGTGCACGCTCGCCCCTGGCGGCGGTGGTGCATGCACTGGTGGTTTTGCTGGCTGTGATTGCCGTGGCGGGATTGCTGGGATTGGTGCCCATGGCGGCATTGGCGGCGCTGCTGTTCATCGTGGCCTGGAACATGAGTGACGCCCGACATGTGCTGCACCTGCTGCGTTCAGCGCCGCCTGGTGATGTTGCCATTCTGGTGATCTGCTTTGGCCTCACGGTGCTCTTCGATATGGTGCTTGCGGTGGCGGTGGGTGTGGGGCTGGCTGCAGCCTTGTTTATCCGACGCATGACGCTGCTGACGCAGGCCGATCGTGTCCAGGTTCCGGGGCAAGCTGAGAGTGGCCCGTTGCCGATGGAGGTGGCCATCTATGATATCAACGGCCCGCTGTTCTTTGGGGTGGCCGAGAAGGCGCTGCGGTCATTGCATCTGGTGGATCCCAAGGTTCAGATCATCATCATGGATATGCATGATGTGCCGAGCATCGATGGTACGGCCATCGTTGCGTTGCAAACACTGATCGATGATATGCAGCGCAAGGGCATTGCGTTGATCCTGGTGGGGCTGCCATTGAATATCATTGCCCAATTGCGTCGGGCGGGTATTCGCAAGCGGTTGGGGATGCTGACTTATAGCCGGGATCTGGCGCAGGCGGGGCAGGTGGCGGTGCGTTGGTACCAGGCGCGGCATGTTGCGATCCGTTCAACCCAGTAAGCATTGTCAGCGCACCGTCAATGATACTTTGGCTCAGGCCCCGAGTAATGAATACCAGGCGGGACTGCCGATCTGTGCTTGGCCAAGC
>JBJHDG010000100.1:0-8197 GCA_050486425.1 Pseudomonadales bacterium
GCAGGGCATAGCCCAGGAGCAGCCAGGGAAAACCGGTGAGCACCCAGGTGAGGAGCCATTCATGGGCAACGAACGCCAGGGCAAAGCTGGTGGCACTGGCCAAGGATAGGGTTGCCCCGCCCAGCAACCAACGTCGCCACACCCAGAGCACCAGCGCCGGAAACCAGGCCAACCCCAACACGAACAGCACCACCAGGAGCCCGGCCAGGGGCACCGAGGCGTTGCCATATTCATGGATGCTGACAAATACCCAGGACACACCCAGCCCATACTTGGCCAAGCCATAGACATAACCCAACCAGAGCGCCGACAGGGTGCTGCCCTGCAGCACGTACCAAAGCAGCGCCATGCTCAGCAGCGCCGCCGGCCAGTAATTGAACGGTGCCAACGCCAGGGGCAACAACACACCGGCCAGCACCGCCAGCACCCATGCCACCCAGGCGGGCATGGGTGTGCGCAGCAGCATCTGCGGTAACTGCATGGTTACAACCGGCGTTTCAAAGTATCTGCATGCGCAGCAGCCGGATGCGCCGGCTGTCGGCATTGAGAATGCGGAATTCAAACTTGCCCATGTGCAGACTTTCACCCCGTTTCGGCAGATGACCCAACTGCTTCAGCACCAGACCACCGATGGTATCGGCTTCGTCATCGCTGAAACTGGTGGCGAAATATTCGTTGAAATCCTCCACGGGCGTCATGGCCTTGATGTTGTAGTTCTTCTCATCCAGGCGAATGATGAGGCCGTCTTCGTCCACATCGTATTCGTCCTCGATATCACCCACAATCTGCTCGATGATATCTTCAATGGTTACGGCACCAGAAATGTGTCCGTACTCATCCACCACAATGGCCATGTGATTGCGATTGGCGCGAAAATCCTGCAGCAGCACATTCAGGCGCTTACTCTCTGGCACCACCACCGCATCCCGCATGCAGTCCTTGATATCAAAATCACTCCAGTCATCTTCCAGTAGTAGCGGCAACATGTCTTTGGCATGCAGGATGCCTCGCACATCATCCATGTCCTCACCAATTACCGGAAAGCGAGAGTGTTTGGATTCAATTATGGTGGGCAGAAAAGCTTCTGGTTTCTCGCCGGCACGCACGCAGATCAGCTGGGATCTGGGCACCATGATGTCTCGCACCTGCATATCGGCCACACCCAGGGCGCCGAACATGATGTTGAGCGCTTCCACATCCAGCAGGTTGCGATCTGCTGCATCCCGCAGCATATCGGTGAGTTCCTGCAGGCTGGTGGGTTCCGCCGAGAAAAGGTCACTGACACGTGCCAGCCAGTTCCGCTGGGGCGCGTCCTGACTGCTGTCTTCACTCATGGTGAACTCCTGATGTGGGCGCATTCGGCGCAGGGTTTTCATGGCTGGTTTCCCACTTCAGACCCAGTAAGGATCCGGCATGCCCAAATCCGCCAATAGCTTGATTTCCAGTGTTTCCATGGTAGCGGCAGCTGCCGGCTCGTCATGGTCATAGCCCTGCAAATGCAGAATGCCGTGCACCAGCATATGCGCCCAGTGCTGCGTCAGCGGCTTGCCCTGAGCGGCAGCTTCGGCGGCCACCACGGGTGCACAGATGGCAAGGTCACCCAGCACGACGCCGCCCGGCAGATCCGCATCAGCCGGGAAGGAGAGCACGTTGGTGGGATAATCCTTGCCGCGATAAGTGTGATTGAGCATCTGGCTCTCCTCGGCGTCCACAATTCGGACGCAGAGTTGGCCGGGATGCTGTTGCATGGCATGTAAGGCCCAATGCACCAGGGTGGCGGTGGGCACTGCTTGGGGCTCGGTGCTGGCGTACTGCACCTCCACCAGTGCCATCGCTGTCGTCGTTGCATCAGGCTTCAGTGGCGACGGAGGTTCCGGCGCAGGCTCAGTTTCCATTGTCCTCGACATCCTGCTGGGGTGTAGCGGTCGCACGTCGGCCATGACCATTTTGTTGCTGATCGTGACGCGAATAAGCTTCCACGATCCGTTTGACCAAGGGATGACGCACTACATCCTTGGCGCCGAAATAGGTAAAGGAGATACCTTCCACACCCTTGAGTACATCCAGCACATGCACCAGCCCTGAGCGCACACCCTTGGGCAAATCAATTTGGGTGATATCACCAGTGATCACCGCCGTGGAGCCGAACCCGATACGGGTCAGGAACATCTTCATCTGTTCCACCGTGGTGTTCTGACTCTCATCGAGAATAATGAAGGCGTTGTTCAGGGTCCGGCCGCGCATAAAGGCCAAGGGTGCCACTTCAATGATGTTGCGTTCGATACACTTGTGCACCCGTTCCACACCCATCATTTCATACAGGGCGTCGTAGAGCGGACGCAGGTAGGGATCAATTTTCTGCGCCAGATCACCCGGCAGGAAGCCCAGTTTTTCACCCGCTTCCACCGCCGGTCGCACCAGCAGGATGCGTGACACCCGCTGCGCCTCCAGGGCCGCCACCGCGCAGGCCACGGCCAGATAAGTCTTGCCGGTACCGGCCGGACCTATGCCGAAGTTGGCGTCGGTCTGCTGGATGGCCTGCACATAGGCGGCCTGGTTGCCGCCCCTGGGCTTGATGGTCTTGTGCCGCACCTGCAACAAGGGCGCATCATCGGTACTTTCCGGATTCATCATGGCTTCCACGCCGGACTCCTGCAGGTAGAGGTGGATCAATTCGGATTCAAGGCTGGGCGCCTGGGCCGTATCCGCATACAACCGGTTCAGGAGCACATGGGTCTGGGCCACCTGGGACGCTGGCCCGGACAACTGGAATTCATTACCCCGATTGCCGATGCTGACACCCAGGCGCCGTTCGATATATCTGAGGTTCTGATCGAGCGGGCCGCAAAGGGCGGCCAATCGGTGAGGATCGTTGGGCTCAAGCGTCACATGGGAACGCGAGGCAATGGCTGCAGATGACTGATCTATCAAACTGTGTGGTTGGCTGTGGAGATGGCCCTAGCATATAGGCAAGCGCCCGCCTGTCAAACCCTCAGTGGGCACTTGCCGTTCGGGCATCAGGTACCTCGTCAGACGTCTGGGCCAGGGTACCGCGCAGACTGTTGGTGAGCACCTGGCGGATCTGCACCGGTACCAGCTGGCCGATCAGGCTGGCCGGGGCACGGAAATTCACCACCCTGTTGTTATAGGTACGTCCCTGCAGCTCGCCGGGGTCCTTCACCGACAGCCCCGTCACCAACACCGGCTCCACCCGCCCCACCATGGCCTGGCTGATGGCGTCGCCCTGTGCTTTCAGCTGTGCCTGCAGCAGTGCCAGGCGTGCTTTTTTGACGTCCAGGGGCGTAGTGTCCGGCAGATTGGCTGCGGGGGTGCCTGGGCGTGCGCTGTAGATAAAGCTGAAGGAATGATCGAAGTTCAGCTCCGCGACCAGCTTTAAGGTGGCCTGGAAATCCGCCTCGGTTTCACCCGGGAACCCCACAATGAAGTCCGAGGACAGGCAGATATCCGGCCGTGCCTCGCGCAGCTTGCGGATACGGGCCTTGTATTCCAGCACGGTGTGGCCGCGTTTCATCAGCGCCAGGATACGGTCGGAGCCCGCCTGCAGCGGCAGGTGCACATGGCTTACCAACTGGGGCACATCCCGAAAGGCCTGGATCAGGCTGTCGGAGAATTCCACCGGATGCGAGGTGGTAAAGCGGATACGCGCAATGCCGGGTACGGCAGCGGTATAGTGAACAAGCTCCGCCAGATCCGCATGATCGCCCTGAAACTCGCCCCGGTAGGCGTTGACGTTCTGCCCCAGGAAATGAATCTCCCGCACCCCCTGCCCGGCCAGCTGCGCCACTTCCCGCATCACATCCGGCAGGGGCCGGGAGATCTCTTCACCACGGGTATAGGGCACCACGCAGAAGCTGCAGTATTTGCTGCAACCTTCCATGATGGACACAAAGGCGCTGGGGCCCTCGACCCTGGGGGCGGGGAGATTGTCGAATTTTTCGATCTCGGGGAAGCTGATATCCACCAAAGGTGCTGGCGTACCGGCGCGCAGGGCACTGATCATGGCGGGCAGCCGGTGCAGAGTTTGAGGCCCGAACACCAGGTCCACATAGGGCGCACGGCGGTGAATGGCCTCCCCCTCCTGGCTGGCAACACAGCCCGCCACGCCGATCAGCAGATTCGGCCTGGCCCGTTTCAACGCGCGCCAGCGGCCCAGCTGATGGAACACTTTCTCCTGGGCCTTCTCACGAATGGAACAGGTGTTCAAAAGCAGCAGATCGGCCTCGTCCGCATTATCGGTGGGTACCAGGCCCTGGGTCTCCCGGAGCAGATCCAGCATCTTGGCCGAATCGTACTCGTTCATCTGACACCCATGGGTTTGGATATAAACCTTGCCTGCCATCGCCAATACTGCCTGCAGTTACGCCGGGGCCGCGGATTATAGGGTATCCGGGGCTTGCCCCCCAGCCCCGGCGGCACTAAGCTCGCCGGCCCACGGGCCCGGTCCGCGCCCTGCGCTGGCGCCCGCGCCTTGAATCCGGCAGGATCTGACCTATATAAGCTGTATCTGGACCGCGTCCAGACGCACGCAGAATTGCCGGCCGGACCGGATCATTCACCCAGCTGGAAGACCCATGAGCGAGAAGCAGCAACATATCTACCGGGTTCTGTTCCACAACCAGGGCCAGATCTATGAGGTCTATGCCCATGCCCTCTATCAGAGTGACCTGTACGGGTTTATTGAGATTGAGGACTACATCTTCGGCAAACGTGGCCAGATGGTAATTGACCCCAGTGAGGACAGATTGCGCAGCGAGTTTGAAGGCGTACAGCGCAGCTTCATCCCCATGCACACGGTTATCCGCATTGATGAGGTGGAGAAAGAAGGCGTCGCCAAGATCACCGACAGCAAAGGTGAAAACATTATGGCGTTCCCGGTGCCCGTTCCCCGCAACGGGGGCAAGCCCTAAGCCACGCCTTGCACCGGCTGCGCCAGCCGTGCTTATGATGGTCGAACCGCCTGTGCTGCACTCCCTGACGGGGCCTGGCCATGAGCGATGTGATCGACAAACCCCAGCTGGAAGGCCTGGACCCCAAGCTGCGTGAACTGTTGGAACCCAACCAGCAGGAGCGCCGGTTTGTCTATTGCGCGCAATGCTCCCATGTCGTGAGTAGCCCCCAGGAGCGCATCAGCATTGCAGGCAGTCATGAGCACAGATTCACCAACCCCTATGGCTTCGAGTTTCATTTGGGCTGCTTCCGCAAGGCGCTGGGCTGCGCCATTTCCGGGGCCGCCACTGCCGCCGATACCTGGTTTCCCGGGTATCTGTGGCGCTTTGCCACCTGCGAGCAATGTGGCGCCCACCTGGGCTGGTATTTTGCCCATGCCGCAGGCGACAGCTTCTATGGCCTGATCCTGAGCCGTATCCAGCAGGATTAGCGCGCAGTGACGTTTTTTCTTCCGCATCCCGGAACTGCGGCGCCGGCCGCTGTTCAGAGTTGGCAATCCCGGTTAGGATGCTCCGGTCATGCCTGAAACAGCGCACAGCCCCAATTCTCAGCTCAATGGCGTTGCTACGCCGGGCACCGCCGGGTGCGAGCCCTGCACCCAGACCACCATCGAGATCACCAAGGATTACCTGCACTTTTCCGCCGCCCATTTCACGCTGTTTTCCGCCAGCGAGCGGGAGAACCTGCACGGTCACAACTTTGATGTCAGCTGTTATGTGGATACGGAAATCGGTGATGATGGCCTGGCATTTGATTACAACGCCATCAAGTCCAGGCTGGAAGCCCTATGTAACGAGCTGGATGAGCGCACCATACTGCCAGCACAATCACCGCACCTGAACTTTGAAACCATGAGCGCCGCACCCGATGATTATCTCATCGTCTGCTTTGGCGCCGAGCGCATTCCGTTTCTGCAACGCGATGTGTTGCTGCTGCCCATTCGCAATGCCACGGTGGAGGAGTTTGCGCGCTATTTTATCAGCCGACTGACCAGCGACAGCAGCTTTACCGCGCTACCCATCAGCGCGCTACAGATCAAGATTTCATCCGGGCCTGGGCAATGGGCCTCCTGCCAGTGGAGACGCACATGAAGCTGATGATTATTACCGGCGCCAGCGCCGGTATCGGCTTGCAAACGGCGGACAGATTTCTGCGCGATGGCTATACGGTGGTGAATTTGTCCCGCCGCCCCTGCGCGCTGCCCGCAGTCACGCATATCAACTGCGACCTCAGCATGCCTGGTTTTCTCGAGAACATCTCCCAGCAACTGCTGCCCCTGCTGGAACAGGCGGAAACCCTGGTGCTGATCCACAATGCCGCGCGACTGGAACCCGACAGCGCCCTGGAGACACCCAGCAACAACTTCCGCAAAGTGCTGGAAGTGAATCTGATTGCGCCCAACACGCTGAATTACTTCCTGTTGCCCTATATGCGACCGGGATCAGCGCTGCTCTATGTGGGCTCAACACTGTCGGAGAAGGCCGTTCCTGGTCGCTTCAGCTATGTGGTGAGCAAACATGCCATGGTGGGCATGATGCGCGCCAGTTGCCAGGATCTGGCCGGCCGCGGCATTCATACCGCCTGTATTTGCCCTGGCTTTACCGATACCGAAATGCTGCGCCAGCATGTACCAGCAGAAGTGCTCGAACGCATTGGGCAGACTTCGGCCTTTGGCCGCATGGTCAGCCCCATGGAAATTGCCGAGACCCTGCACTGGGCCGCCCATCACCCGGTCATCAACGGCGCAGTGCTTCATGCCAACCTGGGGCAACTGGAGCGCTGATGGCGCTATAATGCGCCGCTGATCAGCCACGCCAGGAAATCCGATTATGGATGCCGTTCTCACCGAGCGCCGCGAACGTGTGTTTCTCATGCTTGCGGGTTTTTTCCTGTGCTCGATGACGCTGCTGAATGTTATCGGTATCACCCGTTTTATCGAGCTGGGCCCCATGCAACTGGCGGTGGGCGTGTTGCCTTATCCACTGACTTTTCTCTGTACAGATCTGATCAGCGAACTCTACGGCAAACGGCGGGCGAACTTCCTGGTACTCACAGGATTCGTGCTGAACTTTTTCATCCTGGGCGTGCTTTATCTTGGACAGGCGTTGCCGGGCGTACCGACTGCCATGCAGCCACCCTGGCAGGTGATTGAGTTGGCAGAAGATATCATCCTGCCCAATGGCGATGTAATGTCCGGTTCGGTGGAGCTGTTCACCCTGATTTTCGCCTGCACCTCAGGCGCGGTGTTCGCTTCCATGATGGCGTATATCGCAGCCCAATTTTGCGACGTGCAGGTGTTCCACTTCGTCAAGCGGCTCACCAATGGTCGCCACCTCTGGTTGCGCAACAATGTCAGCACACTGACCAGCCAGCTGGTGGATTCTTTCATGGTCATCAGCGTGACCTTTGGTGCCACTTACCTGGCTGGCGGGATCAGCCTGCGTGCCCTGCTGGTACTGATGGCATCCAACTACATCTTCAAGGCCAGCGTCGCCTTGCTGGATACTGGGCCCATGTACCTGCTGACCCATTATCTGCGCCGTTACCTGCAAATCGACAACCAGAAAACCTTCTAGTGCCCGAAAAACAGCTGCCGCAACATGGTGATGTAATTGCCTTCCACCGCCAGAAACAGTACCAGCGCCAGAATTGCCAGTGGTGGCACCAGAATGGCCGTGATCAATGACAGCCGTTCCCACATCATGTGCATGAACACGGCGATGATGGCCCCAGCCTTAAGCACCATAAAAATCAGCACCAGGGACCAGCGCAGCGCACCTTCCAGCTGCATATAGTCCACCATGTAGGAAAAGAAGCTAAGCACAAACAGCAGCGTCCATACCTTCAGGTACAGACCTATCGGATGTTGTTGTCCCTCTGCATGTTCCATGTCAAATCTCCAGAGCCAGCGGCCGTCACAGCAAATAGAAGAATGCGAAGATGAACACCCAGACCAGATCGACAAAGTGCCAATACAGCCCGGCCACTTCCACCTGTTCATAGTTGCCTGTCTTATCGTAATCGCCACGCCAGACCTTGCGGGCTATGGTCAGCAGATAGATCACCCCAATGGAAACGTGCAACCCGTGAAAGCCGGTAATCATGAAGAAGGTAGAGCCGAACTGGGCGGCGCCAAAGGGATTGCCCCAGGGCCGCACGCCATCTTCGATGAGCTTGGTCCATTCGAATGCCTGCATCCCCACAAAGCTGGCGCCGAGCAGGGACGTGG
>JBJHDG010000101.1:0-8156 GCA_050486425.1 Pseudomonadales bacterium
GTGCTGCTGCGATCATGGACAAACGTATGGCGCTGGGCCTGGTGGACCGCGCAGCCGGCGAGCCGCATAGCGGTGCTACCGAAGCCGGCATCCGCTACCAGGGTGCACCATCCGCCGTGGAAGGTGGTCGCCAAATCGTCACGCCTGGTGCGCCGGCCATCACCGAGGCCGAGTTTTCGCGCTCCCAGCAAATCTACTTCGAACGCTGCGCCGGCTGTCATGGCGTGTTGCGCAAAGGCGCCACCGGCCTGCCCCTGACCACCGACATCACTCGGACCAAAGGCACCGCCTACCTGAAAGCGCTGATCAACTTCGGCTCTCCCGCAGGCATGCCAAACTGGGGTACGTCCGGCGAGCTGACAGACACTGACATTGATGCCATGGCGCGCTTCCTGCAGCACGAACCACCCATGCCGCCGGAGTGGGGCATGGCGGATATGCGCGCCAGCTGGAAGGTGCATGTGCCACCAGAGCGACGACCGACCCGGCCTCAGCACAATTACGATGTGGACAATATGTTCGCCGTCACCCTGCGTGACTCCGGCGAGGTTGCCATCATTGATGGCGACAGCAAAAACGTCATTGCCTTTGTCCCCACCGGCTACGCCGTGCATATTTCCCGCGCATCAAGCTCAGGCCGCTATTTCGCCACCATCGGCCGCGATGCCAAGGTGGATCTGATCGATTTGTACATGAATCCGCCGCAAGTGGTCGCGGAGATCAAGGTCGGGCTGGAAGCGCGCTCGGTAGAAAATTCCAGGTACAAGGGCTATGAAGACAAAATCGCCATCGCTGGCGCCTATTGGCCACCGCACTATGTGCTGATGAATGGTGAAACCCTGGAACCCAATAAAATAGTGTCCACCCGCGGCATGACCGTACACACCCAGGAATACCATCCCGAACCGCGTGTGGCTGCCATCGTCGGTTCGCACATGCATCCGGAGTTCATTGTCAACGTGAAGGAAACCGGCAAGATCCTGTTGGTGAACTACGAAGACGTTGACAATCTGCAGGTGACCACCATTGATGCGGCGCCCTTCCTGCACGATGGTGGCTGGGACGCCAGTGGCCGCTATTTCCTGACTGCGGCCAACGAGTCAGACCGCATCGCCGTGGTGGATGCATTGGAACGACGTTTGGAGGCGCTGATTCCCGTGGAGCGGATTCCTCATCCTGGTCGCGGCGCCAACTTTATCGACCCGAAATTCGGACCGGTGTGGGCCACCAGTGCGCTGGGCAATGCCAATATCACCCTGATCGGTACGGATCCGGAGAATCATCCACAACATGCATTCAAAGTGGTGCGCGTGCTGCAAGGCCAAGGCGGCGGCTCGCTGTTTATCAAGACCCATCCGCAGTCCAGCAACCTATGGGTGGATACCACCTTGCACCCTGATGAGGCCATCAGCCAGAGTATTGCCGTATTCGATATCAACAATCTTGAAGCCGGCTTTCAGGTATTACCCATCGCGGAATGGGCTGACATAGGTCCGGGTGCAAGGCGTGTCGTACAGCCAGAGTATAACAAGGCCGGAGATGAGGTCTGGTTCTCAGTCTGGAGTGGTATGGACGAACAATCCGCCATTGTGGTGGTGGATGACAAGACTCGCACGCTCAAACATGTCATCAAAGGTGAGCGGATCATCACACCCACGGGCAAATTCAACAACTACAATACACGTAATGAAGTTTATTGATTACCCCAGGCAGATCAGACCGCGCTGATCTGCCACCCCGTCACCTGGTGCGTTTTACTAGGATTGAACCCCGGCCCTGCCGGGGTTTTTGTTTAGGCGTCAGGCATCAGCGCGACGCTAGTCTGCACCTGGGCACCCTGGTCATCCTGCCAATGTACTGACAGCTGCGCAGTGGTTGCGCGCAGATGAAACTGCAAATAGGGATTCATGGAGATGGCACGATAGAACCTTGCCTGTAATGCCAGTTCATCATCCAAACGTACTTGCATGGTTTCAACAATATGTTGCGATAGCAGACTGCCCTGCCCATCCGGCCGTAATCCGGTTTCCATGGGATGATCCACCAATGTGCGCACAGCGATCACGGCACCCTGCCCATAGCTGCGCGGCAAGCCCACCCGCGGCTGTGTGAACGAGGTGCCCATTGCCTCTGGCCGGCTCAGGCAGCCACTGACCGTCACCTGCACTTCCTGGGCTGCCAGCCGCCAGCTGTCATCCTGCATCTGCGCCAGTGCATACACCCATTGGCTTTCATTCAAACGAACACGGGTGGATAGTTCCGCCCGCCCCAAGGCCGGCGTCAACACGAAGGCCGCAATCTCCGGCGTGGGATTACCGGTAGCGAACAAATAGATACGCTGAACATAATCCTCGATCGTCATGGCGCTGTGCACACTGACGGTCAACGGCACCGCAGAACCATCTTCGGACACCAGCGGCAGTCCCAGTTCAATGCCCTGCTGCGACGGCGTGATATCCCCCAGCAGTGCCCGTATGGGCGCAATGTTGCGCCAGTCGGGAACCGGGGCTGCCGCGTCAACGGGGGCATCGCCATTACCGCACCCCAGCAGCCCTGTCAGCAATGCCGCAGCGCAGACAATCCGCAGGGCGCGCATGGCCCTAGCGCGGCACACGCAGCGGACCACGCAAGCCCAACCAGGCGCCCAGGACAATGCCAATCACTGCCACAAAGGACGCCAATGCCAGTGTGGAAAACCCGGTGAGGCCCTGACCAATGGAACAACCCAACGCCAAAGCACCACCCAAACCCATCAGCACCCCGCCAGTGATCGCGCGTCGCATCTGTGCCGGCGACTCAAAACCTTGCCAATACCAGCTGCCGCCCAGGATGGCGCCCAGGCAAGCACCCACAGGCACGCCGGCAATCACCAGTATGCCAAAGTCGGCGCGCATGCCGGTTGCCAGCATCAGGTACTGCAAGGCATCCCCTACAGGGGCGATAAAGCTCAGGGATACCACGCGCGCCGGCGTGAACGGGTCTGCGCCCAGGTTGCCAGTGACATACCAACCTGCGGGAATCAACGCACCGATCAGCAGGCCGCCCAACCAATCCCGGGTGCTGCTGCGCAGCGCGGCACTGCTTAGTGCGAACCAAAGCAGCGGTACTGCCACCAGCACTGTTGCCAGGCCGGGCGCGAGCCTGGGCGTGACACCCAGCGCAACCAGCAGACCATGCAAACTGGGATCGCGCACCGCCAACGTCAGCATACTGGCATCTGCCAACCAGATACGCACCGGCGCCAACACACCGCGCAGACAGACATAGGCACTAATACCCAAACATAAGAGCACCAGCAGAGAACGCAGATTGCCAGTGCCCAGCAACACCAATGCCCGGGCACCACAGGCATTGGCCAGCACCATACCGTAGCCGAACAGCAGACCGCCCAATGGCACCAGCAACCAGGAAAAACTGCGTTGCAGATACAGGCTGTTGCGCAACGTAACCAAATCCAGCGCCACCAGCAGCTGAGTACCCAGCAGGGCCACCGCCATGGCCAACACGAATGCGCGCAGCTTGCGGCCATCCCGGGTCTGCCAATAATCCCGCAACGCGCTCAATAAACAAAACCCCGATCGCTGCCCGGTCAACCCGAACAGCAAGCCAATGCCAAAGCCTGCCCAAAGCACCAGACTGTGTTTATCCATGGTCCGCTTCCTGCCCGGTTTCATGTCCAGTGCCTACCGAGACAGTCAGCTGCGGCGTCGTACCCCAGGTGTCCTGGCAAATGGCGTTGTACCAGTCGAGTCCGTATTGGGCTTCACGTTGCCGGAACTGCGCATCAGCCCCCAATGGACTCACACCGCCACTGACTTCCGTGATCGCACCAGCCACCACCCGATACACGCCAGCCACGGAGATACCGTAGCCAGGTGCAATCAGGCTGTAGCAAGTGTTGATCCAGGAGGCCGCTGGCATGGGCTGGCTGGAGAGTTCGCAAACAATGGCCATGGCCGCCACCTTGGCCTGTGCATTGGCACAAAAACCTGACTTGGGCATGGGTGCAGCCACGGTGGCATCACCCACCACGTACACATGGGGCACCAGGCTGGAGGCGAACGTGTCGGGCTGTACCGGCACCCAACCTGAAGCATCAGTGACGCCTGCGCGATCGGCGATCCAGCCCGCTTTTTGTGGTGGCACCACATTGAGCACCGCCGCCTGATGCCGGGTGCCGAATTCGGTTTCCACCGCCAGGTGCTCGGCATCCACCGCCACCACCCTGCCATCATTGGACAGGCCCACCCACTCGATCATGTCACCGTAAACAGAGCGCCAACCTTCCTGAAACAACGCCTGCTTGGAAAAATTATCCTTGGCATCCAGCAACAGAATTTTGGATCTGGGCTTATGGGTGCGCAGATAGTGCGCCACCATACTGACCCGTTCATAAGGTCCGGGTGGGCAGCGAAAGGGATTGGCGGGTGCGGTCAATATGAACAGACCACCATCATCCATAGCCTGCAGTTGGCGTCGCAACAGTCTGGTTTGCTCGCCCGCCTGCCAGGCATGGGGTGCATGCTGGGCCGCAGTTTCATCATACCCAGCCAACGCGTCCCAGCGCATTTCCACCCCAGGCGAAAGTACCAGTTTGTCATAGGCCAAACGCTGTCCATCCGCCAACAACACCTGACGCTGCGCACTGTCCACATCTGCGGCCATTACATGGGCCAGCTGCACGCCCAGCGCGGCCAACGCCTGATAATCATGGCCCTGCTGTTCAAATTCCCGCAGGCCGCCGAGATAGAGATTGGTGAACGGACAGGTATAGAAACGCCTTGCGGGTTCCACCAGGGTGACGGATAACGACGGGTCTAGGCGCTTCAAGTACTTTGCGGCAGTGGCACCACCGAAGCCACCACCTACCACCACCACCCGGGCCGGGTTGGCCTTCTCCACTGATGGGGGCGCGCAACCAGCCAACGTCAGACCCAATCCGGCCAGCCCCAGGCCCTTCAGCAGATCACGTCTCGCGAAAGTCTCAGGCATGGTCAGTCTCCCTGGGCTGTGCCAGCAAAATAATCCGCGAGCAGTTGCAGCTCCGCATCGGTAAAACCACTGGTGATACGGTCCATCACCGTGGTGCCGGGCACCTCTCCACGCTGGAAGGCCCGTAATCGTGCCAGCAATGCAGGTGCGGGCAGATCAGCGATGGCAGGCACTTGTTCATGTGTAAGGCGCCCGTCGGTGCCATGACAATTGAAACAGGCCGCTGCCAACATTAGCGCCTGCCGTTCGTCGGCACCCCAGGCCGGCTGCGCCAGCAATACAGCCGACGACCAGAGCGCCAACCAAAGCTGATACCTGATGCTTCTCATGCGCGGCTCTCCCAGTGCTCTCTGAAAAGACGTTTTCGCGACGCCGCTTACTGCTGCAGCTTCAAGCCCAATTTGCGGGCCTGCCCATCCTCAATCTCCCGCACCGTAATGCTGACGGCGCCCAGCTTAATACGATCCCCCACCACCAGCGGCCGGTTCAGACGTCGACTCACCAGTGCCGCCAAGCTCAGGGGCAGCTCTGCATCACTCACCTGCACGTCGTACACCGCGGCCACATCTGCCACCTGCGCCGCGCCATCCAACACGAATTCGCCGAAGAAGCTTTGTGCTGCCAGCGGACCTTCGCTGGGCAGCCGGGTAAGCCAGGGCACCAGTTGCCCATAGCTGGCCACTGGCAAAAGTACCAGCAAGACATCATCGGGTGCCAGGCGGCTCTCAGGCGTTACTTGCAGCAGTTGATCGGCCCGCACCAGCGCCATGGCAGCACCCTCGGCACCATAGATGTCCTGCAGCAATGCCAACACAGGTTCACCGGCGCCGCGGGACCCTGCCTCCACCCGCATTTGTACCAGTTCCAGCTGGGCAGACAGCGGCAAATCCAGTTCATGCCGGTCCAGGGGTTCCCCCCGCATGGGCACCTGCACCCGGAACAATCGGGCGGCGAGATTGATGCTGGTCCCCTGTACCACCAGGGATACCAGCACCACGGCAAAGGTTACGTTAAACAGCAACTGGGCATATTCCAGCCCCACCACCACCGGGAACACGGCCAATACAATGGGTACGGCGCCGCGCAACCCCACCCAGGAAATAAAACCCAGCTCCCGTTTTGGGAACCGGAAGGGCAACAATGAAATCACCACCGCCAGGGGCCTGGCCACCAGTATCAGGAACACCGCAATCAGCAGCGCCACCAGGATGTCATCCAGCATGCGCAGCGGCGACACCAACAGGCCCAGCACCAGGAACATGGCCGCCTGGGCCAGCCAGGCCAAACCATCCATCACGCGCAGCACATGCTCAGTGGCATGGGTGCGCCGGTTGGCAATCATCAGCCCGGCCAGATAGATGGCCAGAAAGCCGCTACCCCCCAACTTGTTGATCGCGGCAAACAGGGCCAGCCCCCCGGATGCCACCAGCAGCGCATACAGGCCCTCCACGAGTCGCACCTGCTGCAGCAGCCGGGACAGCAAATAGCCCCCACAAACGCCACCCAAGACGCCCACGCCCAACTGCTGCACAAAACTGGTGACCAGGTAGGTACCCGTCGGGCTTGTATCCTGCTGCAGCCAGCCCACCATCAAAATCACCAGGAAGATGGCCATGGGATCGTTGGAACCGGATTCGATCTCCAGGGTGGCCTCCACCCGTTCATTGAGTCTGGCCTTGCTCTGCCCCAACAGGCTGAACACCGCCGCCGCGTCGGTGGAGCCGACGATGGCGCCCAGCAACAGGGCCAGACGCCAGTCAAGATCCAGCAACAAGGCGGCAAACGCGGCGACTGCACCTGCGGTAAGAATCACGCCCAGGGTGGCCAGGGACAGCGCCGGCTTCAGCGCCACCCGAAAGCTGCGCACATGAGTACGCAAGCCGCCATCGAGCAAAATAATGGCCAGCGCCAGGTTGCCCACCAGAAACGCAAACTGGAAGTCGTCGAAGGCAATGCCGCCCGGGCCGTCCTCGCCGGCGAGCATACCCACCAGCAGGAAAATCAGCAGCAGCGGGAAACCCAGGCGCACAGAGGCCATGCTCAGCAACAGGCTGCCGAACAACAGGGTACCGGTGAGCAAAATAATGGTATTGGCGGCGTCCATGGGCCCTGGCTGCTGACTCCGAAAGCCGGGTGCAACAGCCTGCACCCGGCGTCGGACATACTAGCAGATCAGCACGCTTGAACTGCTGTTCAAATCCCCTGGCCGAGCAGGATGGAGCGATTGGCGCGCCAGGCTTCCACCCGCCGCCAGATCCGCTCATGAAAGTGATAGCCCAGGGTATTTACCAGGGGCTCTACCAGTGCCACCGCGCCACCCAACAGCAGGTCACCCGTCATCAGATAGACCACGGTAAAGGCCAGGCTGATATGCAAAATACCGAAGGTGCCAGTCTTGACCAGTTGCATGGGGCATCTCCAAGTGCCAACGACGAACCAAATGATAATGATTCGCATCCGCATTGGAAATGATTTGTTTCGATCAGAACGATATATGACGCCTATTGAATCTGGCACTGAAATGTACCCGGGCTATGATGCAGGCCAGCGCGGCCAGGCGGCCGGATCTGTTCAGAGCCTGGCCCCCAAACCCACCGCATAGGTAACATCGGTGCGCCGAAAGCCAGGTTGTGGCTCTGTCTCATACTGCACATCCACCAGCATGCTGGCATGCCAGCGGGCATTCAGTGCAAAGCGTACGCCAGTGACTGAGTTGATCACCTCGCCCCGCTCATTATCGAAGATCTTCAGTACCCGATTGCGGTGGAACAGCTCCCACTGCTTGTCGCGGAAGAATCTGTTGTAGTCCATGGCCCAGCGCAGGGCGGGATTGGTTTCCGCCTCCTGCAAGCGCAGATCTTCATAAGTAGCGGCCAAACTCAGCTCGGCAGTAAGCTTGCCCGTGGGTTCGTCCCAGAATCTATGGCCCAACCCTGCACCCAAAGTAACGCGCTGATTGATGTCGCGGATCTTGTCCTGGAAGTACTCCGCATTACCCACCGCAAACCAGTCCACCAGATAAAACCAGCGGTAGTCGTAACCGGCTTGGTTCTGATTCCGGGTTGCTTCCCCATCGGCTTCTTCATAATGAGCATTCAGCAACCCAATTCCCGCATCTTAGAGGTGCAGTGAAATACTGCTTTGCGATATACATGGACTACAGG
>JBJHDG010000102.1:0-8132 GCA_050486425.1 Pseudomonadales bacterium
CGGTCGCCGCTACCAGTTGAATTTCATTGATACCCCAGGCCATGTGGACTTCAGTTATGAGGTTTCCCGGTCCCTGGCCGCCTGTGAGGGTGCCTTGCTGGTGGTAGACGCCGCCCAGGGGGTGGAAGCCCAGTCTGTGGCCAACTGTTACACGGCTATCGATCAGGGGCTGGAAGTCGTGCCCGTCCTCAATAAGATCGACCTGCCCCAGGCAGAGCCGGAGCGGGTGGCGGCGGAGATCGAGGAAATTATCGGCGTGGACGCCACTGATGCCCTCCGCGTCAGCGCCAAGACCGGGGAGGGTGTGCCGGCGCTGCTGGAACGGCTGATCAAGCAAATCCCACCGCCCCAGGGAGACCCGGAGGCGCCACTGCAGGCATTGATCGTGGACTCCTGGTTCGACAACTATCTAGGGGTGGTCTCCCTGATCCGTATTACCCAGGGCCGCGTGAAGGCCGGCGATCGCATCCTGGCGAAATCGGTGGGCAAGGTGCAGGTGGTGGATGAAGTGGGCCGTTTCACGCCCAAACGCCAGGCCGGCTCCGACCTGTCAGCCGGTGAAGTGGGTTATCTGGTGGCGGGCATCAAGGATATTCATGGTGCCCCCGTAGGGGATACCCTGGTGCTGGCCAAGCAGCAGGACGTGCCGCAGTTACCTGGTTTTGCCCGCATCAAACCGCGGGTCTATGCCGGCTTGTTTCCGGTGACCGCCGATGAATTCGAAAGTTTTCGCGAAGCGCTGGAAAAGCTTACTCTGAACGATGCGTCGCTGTTCTATGAGCCGGAGAGCTCTGATGCCCTGGGCTTCGGTTTTCGCTGTGGCTTCCTGGGCATGCTGCACATGGAGATTGTGCAGGAGCGCCTGGAGCGGGAATACGATCTGAACCTGATTACCTCTGCCCCCACTGTGGTGTACGAGGTACTGACCAAAACCGGAGAGCTGTTGCAGGTGGACAACCCGTCCCGGCTGCCGGATCAGGGCAAGATCGGGGAGATGCGCGAACCCATTGTGGAAGTGAATATCCTCACACCCCAGGAGTATCTGGGCAATGTGATCACCCTGGCGGTAGAGCGGCGGGGTGTACAGAAGAATTTGCATTTCACCGGCAAGCAAGTGGCCGTGCAGTACGAAATGCCCATGAGCGAAGTGGTCATGGATTTCTTCGATCGGTTAAAGTCAGTCAGCCGTGGCTTTGCGTCCCTGGACTATAGTTTCCTGCGTTTTGAAGCGGCGGATCTGGTGCGGTTGGATGTGCTGATCAATGGTGATCGGGTGGATGCGCTGGCGCTGATCGTGCATAGATCTCAGGCCATGATGCGCGGGCGGCAGCTGACGGAAAAGATGAAGGAGCTGATTCCGCGCCAGATGTTTGATGTGGCGATCCAGGCTGCCATTGGCGGTCAGATCATTGCCCGCCAAACCGTTAAGGCGCTGCGAAAAAATGTTACCGCCAAGTGTTATGGTGGCGACATTACCCGGAAGAAGAAACTGCTGGAAAAGCAGAAAGAAGGTAAAAAGCGCATGAAGCAGGTGGGGCGGGTGGAAATTCCCCAGGAGGCTTTCCTGGCGGCACTGAAGGTGGAACGCTGATGAATCTGGATTTTCCTCTGCTGTTGACCTGGGCAGTGATCATTACCGGTGTGCTGAGCCTGCTGGATTGGCTCTGGTTGCGGCCGGCCCGGCGCAAGGCCTGCGCGGCTTATTTGCAGGCTAATTCCGATGCCGCGGCGGATACGGACGAGCAGGTCCAGCAGCTGTTGAAACGGCCGTTGTTGGTTGAATATGCGTGGTCGTTTTTCCCGGTGCTGGCGCTGGTGTTGGTGCTGCGCAGCTTCCTGTATGAGCCCTATCAGATTCCGTCACCATCCATGCAGCCGAACCTGGAAATCGGCGACTTTATCCTGGTGAATAAATTCAACTACGGGCTGCGCTTGCCGGTGCTGGGCACCAAGGTGGTTGCTACCGGCGCGCCAGTGCCTGGTGAGGTGATGGTGTTCATTCCCCCGCATGAAAACCTGTACTACATCAAGCGCGTGATTGGTGTGCCTGGTGATACCATCAGGTACCAAAGCAAACGTCTGTACATCAACGACGAATTGGTGCCCATGGTCTTTGTGGAGCGCATCACAGATGCCCAGGGACGGATTATCCGTGTCTACGAAGAGCAGCTCGGTGGACGTAATTACCGGATATATCATGGTGCAGGTGCCGGCAAGGATATGCAGCGCACCCTGGGACCGGATGAGTATTTTATGCTCGGCGACAACCGGGACAACAGCCTGGATAGCAGAGAGTGGGGCGCAGTGCCGGAAGCAAACATCGTGGGGCAGGCGGTGGCCATTTGGATGCACAAGCCGCCGGGCTGGCATTGGCCCAGTTTTGCCCGCAATGGCGGTATCAATTGACTATGCTTGTACCTGGGCTTGTACCTGGATTCGAAATTGTTGATCAGCGTTGGAGGGCAACCACATGATGCCAATTGAAGCGCGGGGAAAGCAGGCGGGCCTGAGCCTGCTGGGCTGGTTGTTGGTCGTACTTGCGATCGGCTCGGTGGCAACGCTGGGTATCCGATTGATTCCACATTATATCGAGTACCGGGCCATCATCAGCGTGGTCAAGGCGTTGCCGGCGGAGCGGGTACACAGCATGGCGGTAAGCGAGATCCGGGAGAACCTGCAGCGCCGGTTTACGGTCAACAATATTCATGATCGGGCGGTCAGGGACGTGATACAGATCGAGCGGGCTCGGGGTGGAACAGTGCTGACTGTCAGCTATCAGGTGCAGGAGCCCTTGTTCGGTAACGTAGACCTGCTGATCAGTTTTCACGAAATATTCGAATACCGTTGAGCGACGGATTCGCACTACCTTAGGTCGGTGACCGCCGTGTCCATTGAGCTGTTACAGCGCAAGCTGGGTTACCGCTTTCGTGACAGTGTCCTGTTGCAACAAGCGCTGACCCATCGCAGCCATGGGGGCGCCCACTACGAGCGCCTGGAGTTTTTAGGCGATGCCGCTCTGGGGTTGTTTATCGCCCGTCAGCTGTATCAGCAATTTCCTGATGCCTCCGAACATGATCTGACGCTGATGCGAGCCAGCCTGGTGAAAGGTACGGCCTTGTCGGCCCTGGCCAAGGAGCTGGGGCTGGGGGACTATCTGCGCCTGGGGCCGGGTGAAAAACGCAGCGGCGGCCACCAGCGCGCATCCATCCTGGCGGACACGGTGGAAGCATTGATTGGTGCGGTACTGCTCGATGGTGGCCCGGCGGCGGCAGAGCAACTGGTGGTACACCTGTTTGCTGCCCGCCTGGCGGCGGCCAGCTCGGCAGCCGCCAAGGATGCCAAAACCCGGCTCCAGGAGCAGCTACAGGCCCGTGGTCTGCAACTGCCGGAGTACATTATCGAGTCGCAGCAGGGCGAGGCGCATGAGTTGGAGTTTACCGTGCGCTGCGACCTGAAGGCCTTGCAACTCAGCGCCAGAGCCAGCGCTGCCACAAGACGTGAGGCGGAAAAACTCGCCGCCCAGCAGTTGCTGACAATGCTGCAGGCCAATCTGGAAGAGGGTGCTGCCAAATGAATGCCTCCACCCGCTGTGGCTATGTGGCCATCCTGGGGCGGCCCAATGTGGGCAAGTCCACACTGTTGAATCATTTACTGGGCCGCAAGCTCAGTATCACTTCCCGCAAGCCGCAGACCACCAGACATAACCTGCTGGGGGTGCTCACCGAAGGTGAGGCCCAGGTGTTGTTGGTGGATACCCCAGGTGTGCACGAGGCGCGTGACCGGGCCATCAATCGCATGATGGTGCGCACCGCCACTAGCGTCCTGCAGGACGTGGACGTGGTATTGCTGGTGGTGGAAGCCAAGGGCCTGACCCCGGACGATGAACTGGTGCTGAAGTTGTTGCAGCGCACCGCCGCGGTCTGTTTTTGTGTGATCAACAAGATTGATCAGCTCAGCGACAAAGGTGCGCTGTTGCCGTTGATACAGACCCTGGCCAATCGGCATCCGTTTGCGGAGATCGTGCCGGTGTCCGCCCTCAAGGGGGATGGGCTAGGCCAGTTGCTGACGCGAATTATTGCCCATTTGCCGCCTGGGCCTCACCTGTTCCCGCCGGATCAGATTACGGATCGCTCGGAACGCTTCATTGTCGGCGAGATCATTCGGGAGAAGCTGATGCGCCGGCTCGGTGATGAATTGCCCCACCGCATCACCGTGGTGGTGGAGCAGTTCCAGGAAAAGAGTAAGCTCACAGATATCAGCGCCATTATTTATGTGGAAAGGGATAGCCAGAAGGCCATCATCATCGGCAAGGCCGGCGCCAAGCTGAAATCCATCGGCAAGGATGCCAGGTTGGAAATTGAAGAATTTCTCGGGGCCAAGGTGATGTTGCGGCTGTGGGTGAAAGTCAAACACGGCTGGACCAACAGTGATGCTGCCCTGCAGCATCTGGGTTACGACTGACATGAAGCTGCGCGTGCAGTCTGATAGGGCCTATGTGCTGCACAGCAGGCCCTATCAGGAAACCAGCTTGTTGCTGGAAGTGCTGACCTGTGAGCATGGCTTGGTGAGCCTGATCGCCAAGGGCGTGCGCCGCGCTGGACGCAGGCCTCGCGTCATTGCGCCTTTCAATGAGCTACAACTTGGTTTCAGCGGCCGGGGCATGCTCTATACGCTAACCGGGTGTGAAACCCTGAGTTGCCATTGGTTGCAAGGAGAAGCCTTGTATGCCGGACTGTACCTTAACGAAATAAGTCTGCGCCTGCTGCAACATCTGGATGCGCATCCGGCGCTGTTTGCCGCCTATGCCCAGGCTATTCAGGCGTTGGCCGCCGCTACACCGCTGGAACCTGTGTTGCGCCAGTTCGAGAAGCACCTGCTGCGGGAGTCCGGCTATGAACTCCTGTTCGATCAGGAGGCGGATTCCGGCGCGCCAGTGCAGGCCGATCAGGACTACAGATTCCTGCCCGAGCAGGGCTTTGTGCGGGTGGCGGCGGCAGAAGCGCTGGCGCTACAAGTGCCCGGCGCGGTACTACTGGCCATTGCCGCTGACGATTATCGTGCACCTGAGGTGCGGCGCTACGCTAAACAGATCATGCGTCAGGCATTGGCGCCGTTGCTGGGGGCGCGCGGCTTGCACAGCCGGGCGCTGTTTGCTGAGCTGGGACAGCCGGTGGATTCAACTGCCGTTGCGCCGGACCAGCCATGAATGAGCAGACGCCTGTAACACCCAAACTGGTCACCCTGGAGATACAGCATCTGGATGCAGCCGGATTGGGTGTTGGTCGTGCCGAGCAGCGCACGGTGAAAGCCCATAATGCACTGCCGGGCGAGCAGGTGAGCGTGCAGGTGATCAAACGCCGGCATGGCACCTGGTATGGACTGGCGCAAACCCATGCAAACCTGAGCCCACAACGCCGGCCGACACCTTGTGTACATTTCGCTGAGTGCGGTGGTTGCAGTTTGCAGCATCTGGCGCCAGCCGCACAGTTGGCGCTGAAAACGAACCAGATACAGCAGGCGCTGACCGCCGCAGGATTGCAGCCGGCGCAATGGCAGGCGCCGATTACAGGCGCGGAGCTGCACTATCGCCGCAAGGCACGGTTGGGTGTGCGCTATCTGGCGGACAAGGACGAGCTGCTGGTGGGATTCCGACAGCCCTTCGGCAGTCGGGTGGCGCGCATGCAATCCTGCCCTGTGCTGGTACAACCTTTTGCCAGTCTGATCCAACCGCTGCAAATCTTACTGCGACGCCTGAGTTGTCCCCGCGCCATCCCTCAAGTGGAATTGGCAGCGGGCGAGGTGACGGCAGGCAGGGCGGAGCAACCAGCGCTGATTCTGCGCCATCTGCAGCCGTTGACCGAAGCCGACAAAACCCTGCTGGCCGAGTTTGCCAGCCACTGGCAGGTGCAGTGGTTGTTGCAGCCGGGGGATTACAGCAGCTTGCACGATTTGAGTGGTGCCACGCCAGCACCCCTGAGCTACAGCTTGCCGGCGTTTGATTTGCGTCTGGCGTTCACGCCGGCGGGATTTGTGCAGATCAATCACGCCTTAAACCGGGACTTGGTTGCTGCGGCTGTGGCGGCGTTGGCGCCCGCTGCCAATGAGCCCGTACTTGATCTGTTTTGTGGCATGGGGAATTTTTCTCTGGCCCTGGCGCGTGCAGGTGCTCGGGTGTTGGGGCTTGAAGGTAGTGCGGCGCTGGTCGCCCAGGCGCAGCAAAATGCCGCCGCCAACGGTTTGGCGGGACAGGCCAACTTTCAGGCGCTGGATCTGTATGCGGACAGCGCCGCCGCCTGGACCGACAGTGTTGCCGCCTGCGACAAGTTGCTGCTGGATCCGCCGCGCTCTGGCGCAGGGCCGGCATTGACCGGCCTGTTGCGGTTGGCACCCGGCAAAATTGTTTACGTCTCCTGTCATCCCGAGAGCTTTGTGCGGGATGCGGCAGCGCTGGTGCAGGCTGGCTATCGGTTTCAATCCCTGCAGCTGTTTGACATGTTTCCGCACACCACTCATGTGGAGGTGCTGGCGGTATTTGAGAATGAGGACAAATGGTAAAGCTTCGGGATGATCTGCCGCGGCTGCCTGATGGTCGACTGCATGTGCCGGCCTGGATTGAGCACCTGCGCGGCCACAATGCGGCCTTGGACGCATCCAGCCTACAGGCAGCCTGTGAGCTGCTGAACGTGGCGCCCAGACGCGGCATGCTGTTGCTGGAGTTCGGCACGGAGTGCGCGGAGCTGGCCGCTGATTTGCGCCTGGATGCGGATTCCGTACTGGCAGCCTTGGTGTTTCGGGGCGTGCAGGGACGTCATCTGCCGCTGGGGGAAATGGAAGCTCGACTCGGATCGGGTGTGGCGCACCTGGTGGCCGAGCTGGGCAAGCTGGCCGATGTACGGGCGCTGGAGCTGTCCAGTTCACCGTTGCTGGTCAGTAATGCGGAGGATCAGCTCGACAACGTCCGCAAGATGCTGGTGTCGCTGATCGATGATGTACGGGTGGCAATTCTCAAACTGGTCGAGCGCATCGTCACGCTGCGGCGCTTGCGCAGTCCGCAAGCCGGACGCAGGAGTCGAATCGGTCGCGAATGCCTGGAGGTTTTCGTACCCCTGGCCAATCGCCTGGGCATCTGGCGCCTGAAGTGGGAGCTGGAGGATCTGGCATTCCGGTGTTTGAACCCTCAGGCCTACAAGCGCATTGCCGCGCGCCTGGATGGACGCCGCCTCGAGCGTGAGCGCCAGGTCGGCGAGACCGTGGCGCTGCTGCGCGATCTGTTGGCGGCGGAGGGTATTACCGCCGAAGTACAGGGTCGGGCTAAAAACATCTACAGCATCTGGGTGAAGATGAACGCCAAGGGTGTGGATCTGCCCAGGGTCTACGATATGCGTGCCTTGCGGGTCCTGGTGGATGATGTGCGGGATTGCTACGCCGTGCTGGGCATCATTCATACCCGTTGGCGGCATATCCCCCACGAGTTTGACGATTATATTGCCAACCCCAAAGACAATGGCTATCGCTCCATTCATACAGCGGTGGTAGGTCCTGACGGCAAGACATTGGAAGTGCAGATCCGTACGCGTGCCATGCATGAAGAGGCAGAGCTTGGTGTCTGTGCCCACTGGGCCTACAAGGATGGTGCATTGCAGACCCGGGGTGACTCCTTCTACACCGAGAAGCTCAGCTGGTTGCGCCAGGTGCTGGAATGGCATGAGGAGATTGGCGGCTTTAGCAGCCTTGGCGAAGAGCTGCGGGCAAATATCGAACAGAATCGGATTTTCGTGTTTACCCCGGCCGGCCATGTGTTGGATATGAGCGCGGGTGCAACACCCATCGATGTGGCCTACCGGATTCATACGGAAGTGGGGCATGCCTGTGCCGGTGCCCGTGTGGATGGGCGTTGGGTACCCTTGAACTATCCCCTGGCCACTGGTCAGCGGGTGGAGATCATGACCAGGACCAGCCCACGACCGGATCGGGACTGGCTGGATCCGGAGTTGGGCTATGTGAAAACCGCCAGGGCCAAGGCCAAGATCAAGGCCTGGTTCAAGGCACTGCCCTATGAGCAGAATCTGCTTCAGGGCAAAAAGCGTATGCAGCGTGAATATGAGCGACTGGCAGTAAAGACAGATGTAGGC
>JBJHDG010000103.1:0-8125 GCA_050486425.1 Pseudomonadales bacterium
CTTGGGTGAGAACACATAGACCTCATCCGGGAACAGATCAATTTTCAGGCTCTCCACGAATTCCAGTGAGCTGCCAGCACGTTGCTGCAGCTCCAGCAGATCCTTCAACCATTGTCGGGCCCGGGCCTGGTTGCCGGCGAAAGAGCTAGTGTCGGTCTTATACAGCCAGTGGCCGGCAATGCCGTTTTCCGCCACTGCTTCCATGTCCTTGGTGCGGATCTGCACCTCGATCGGCATGCCGTTGGCGCCAAACAAGGTGGTGTGCAGCGATTGATAACCATTGGCCTTGGGAATGGCGATGTAATCCTTGAAGCGCCCGGCCACCGGCTTGTAGAGGTTATGCACCACCCCCAGTACGCGATAGCAGGTGTCCACTTGATCCACCACGATACGAAAGCCGAATACATCCATGATCTCGGCAAAGGATTTGCGCTGCGCCTTCATCTTGCGATAGATGGAGTAGAGATGTTTTTCCCGGCCGATCACCTGGGCTACGATGCCTTCCCGCTCCAGGGCGCGGCCAATGGCCTTATGAATTTCCTCCACCATGGCATTGCGGTTGCCTCGGGCCGCCGAGACGGCGCGGCGGATGCGATCCGCCCGCAGCGGATGCAGGGCGATAAAGCCCAGCTCCTCAAATTCGGTCTTGATGGTGTGAATGCCCAGTCGGTTGGCGATGGGGGCATAGAAATCCAGGGTTTCCCGGGCGATGCCGCTACGCTTTTCTGCCGGCAGCGCGCCCAGGGTACGCATGTTGTGCAAACGATCCGCCAGCTTGACCAGAATGACCCGCAGATCCTTGGCCATGGCCAGCGCCATCTTTTGAAAATTTTCCGCCTGGGCCTCGGCCTTGGATTTGAAAATGGTGGTGAGTTTGCTGACGCCGTCGACTATCTCGGCCACATCCGGAGTAAACAGTTCTCCCAGCTTGGCTTTGGAGGCGGGGGTGTCTTCGATCACATCGTGCAGCAACGCGGCCATGAGGGTTTCATGGTCCATGTGCATGCCGGCCAGAATATTGGCCACCGCCAGCGGATGGGTGATATAGGGATGACCGGTGCGGCGATACTGACCATCATGGGCCGCCGCCGCATATTCATAAGCAGCACGCACCCGGGCGACCTGCTCTGCGGGGAGATAGGTATCTAAGGTATTGACCAGCGCGTCGATGGTGACGGGCGCAGCTACTGCGTCAGAGGAAGCTTCCGCTGCCAGCTTGGACGCGAAGTAGGAGTCATAGCTCTGGGCCACCGTCATCAGAGAATCCGAATGGAATTTCCATTCGTTCATCCTCTGCCGCAACCTCTTGTGCGTCAAGGGTCTGGTTATCAATCAGGCCTTCGGCAATTTCGCGTAAGGCAATGACGGTGGGCTTGTCGTTCTCTTCCGGCACCATGGGTTTGACACTGGGGCGGGCCAACTGGCGGGCGCGGCGACTGGCCAACATCACCAGGTGGAATCTGTTTTCTACGTTTTCCAGACAATCTTCGACGGTAATTCGAGCCATGGAGACCTCCGGCGGACAAGCGGCCGGCGAGTTTACGCGATGGGTGGATTCTCTGACAAGAGTTCGGTCAACAGGCCGGCCAGGCGCTGGCGCTGGCGCGGCAGGCGCAGACGCTCGGCGGCGATGATCTGCTGGATGTCTGACAGCGCACGCTGGAAGTCATCGTTGACGATGAGATAGTCGTATTCGCCATGGTGGGACATTTCTTCCACCGCTTTGGCCGTGCGCCGGGCAATCACTGCGGCATCGTCCTGCCCCCGTTTGTGCAGACGCTCCAGCAACGCCTGCCGGGAAGGCGGCAGTACGAACAGGGTGATCGCATCTGGAAAGCGGGCCCGGACTTGCTGTGCTCCCTGCCAGTCGATCTCCAGCAGCAGGTCATGGCCCACGGCCAGTTGGGTGTCCAGGTTGGCTTTGGAGGTGCCATAAAAATTTCCGAACACTTCGGCGCTTTCAATAAAGTCGCCGGCGGCCTGCTGCTGGGCGAACTCGGTATGGCTGACGAAGTGATAGTGCTGGCCTTCGGTTTCTCCGCTGCGTTTAGGTCTGGTGGTGTGGGACACCGAGACCCGGATATTGGCATCGGCGGCCACCAGGGCGTTCACCAGGCTGGTTTTACCGGCGCCGGAAGGGGCCGAGATCACCAGCAGCAGACCGGGGGTACGGGCATCGGCACTCATTCGATGTTCTGCACCTGTTCCCGGATTTGCTCAATCAGCACCTTCAGGTCAATGGCGCGTTGGGCGGTTTGGGCAAGGATGGATTTGCTGCCCAGGGTGTTGGCCTCCCGGTTCAGCTCCTGCATGAGAAAGTCCAGGGAACGGCCGTGGGGGCCAGGCTTTGCCAATAAATGTCGACCTTCTTGCACATGCACCAGCAGGCGGTCCAGTTCTTCGGTGACATCGGCTTTCTGGGCCAGCAGCGCCACTTCCTGCTCCAGCCGACCCGGTTCCAGGGTTGCGCCCAGCTCGGCGATGCGGGTTTGCAGCCGGCGCTGTTGCTCCGCCGCCAGTCCCTGGGTGAGTCCGCGCACCTGGGTGACGATGGCTTCCACTTCCAGAAATTTTTGCTCAATCAGCTGTGCCAGCCCTGCACCCTCTCGGGCGCGATGGGCCAGTAGCTGCTGCAAGGCCTGACCAAAACTGGCCAGCGCGGCTTCCCGCAGGGGGGTCAGATCCGCCACCTGCTCCTCCAGGATACCGGGCCAACGCAGCAGCTCCAGGGCGCTGGGTGCACTCACTTCGGGTGCATCGCGACGGATCTGTTCGATGGTGGCCAGCAGCTGCAGCAGCGTCGCCCGGTTCAGTTCCAGAGCGCCGCCTGGGCGGGCGATTTCCAGCTTCAGGCTCACCTCCAGCTTGCCGCGCTTGAGCACGGCGCGCAGCTGATCACGCAGATCGGGTTCCAGATCCCGCAGTGCCTCCGGCAGGCGAAACTGGGCTTCCAGATAACGCTGGTTGACCGAACGCAGTTCCCATTGCAAGGTGCCCGCCGCCAGCACCTGCTCGGTGCGGGCAAAGGCTGTCATACTTTGGACCATGGTTATCCTCGACCCGATGTAGCGGGCATTCTAGCAGCATGTGTCCAGGGCAGGTGGCCAATGCCAGCACCAGTCATCCAATCAGTCATTTGTTACTTATTACTCAGCAAGGAGTCCCCATTGCCTACCCAGCACCGGCCCAGCGGCCGCCAACCCGATCAACTCAGAAACATAGATTTACAGCGAGGGTTTACCCGCCATGCTGCCGGCTCGGTGCTGGTCAGCTTTGGTGATACCAAGGTGATCTGCACCGCCAGCGTGGAAAATGGCGTCCCCCCTTTTCTGCGTGGTCGTGGCCAGGGTTGGATTACCGCTGAGTACGGCATGTTGCCTGGTGCCACCCACAGTCGAAATGACCGAGAGGCGGTCAAGGGTAAGCAGTCCGGCCGCACCCTGGAAATCCAGCGGCTGATCGGCCGTGCGCTGCGGGCCTGCGTGGATTTGCACGCTTTCGGTGAGCGCACCATCAAGATCGACTGTGATGTGATTCAGGCCGATGGTGGTACCCGCACGGCCGCCATCACCGGCGGCTGCGTGGCCCTGGCCGATGCCATTGCCAGCCTGGGTGCGGGCGCGGCACCTGCCTTCAAACAACTGGTGGCGTCAGTGTCGGTAGGGATTTATGGTGGCATGCCGGTGCTGGACCTGGACTATGCCGAGGATGCCAACGCGGATACAGACATGAATGTGGTGATGATTGAACCCCAGGGGTTTATTGAGGTGCAGGGCACCGCCGAGCAGGCGCCTTTCAATAATCAGGAACTGGATGCCATGCTGGAATTGGCCAAGATCGGGGGCCAAAGGTTGTTTGATCTCCAGCGCCAGAGCCTGGGATGGCCTCAGCCATGAGCAAAGCGGCCGCAGGCGTCACCCTGACCCAGATGAAGACACAGTTGATCGAACTGATGCTGGACTACGGTGTCCTGAAATTTGGTGATTTCACCCTGAAATCCGGACGCCGCAGCCCGTATTTTTTCAATCTGGGGGTCATTGCCGATGGCGAGGGCCTGTTGGCCCTGGGGCGGGCCTATGCGGATGCCCTGGTACGCCATCAGTTGCTGCCGGACGTGCTGCTGGGACCGGCCTACAAAGGCATTCCCCTGGCCACAGCCGCGGCCATGGCACTGACCCAGCACTACCAGATGAATGTGGGGGTGGCTTTCAATCGCAAAGAGGCCAAACAGCACGGTGAAGGCGGCAGCCTGATCGGGCACCCGCTGCAGGGTCGCGTGGTCATAGTGGATGATGTGATGACGGCAGGCACCGCTGTCAACCAGGCCCTGGCCCTGATGGGCGGCAGTCAGGCGGATGCGCGACTGGCCGGGGTTCTGCTTGCCATGGACCGGCAGGAGCTGATGCCAGACGGTCGTACCGCCCTGGCAGGAATTGCGCAAGATCGCGGCATAAGTGTGCACAGTATCCTATGCTTGCAAGATCTGATCACTTACCTTGAAGACCGGCCCAGTTACCGGGTTGAGCTGGGCCTGATGAGAAATTATCAACGGCAACATTGTCTGGTGACGGCATGAAGACAACAGCACGCAACTTACTGCTCCCAGGATTGATCCTGGGACTGGCGCTGGCCCAGCCGGCCAGCGCCAACACCTGGTACAGGTACCAGAACGAGCAGGGCATCACGGTAATATCTCATTATGTGCCGCCATCACTGGTGCACAAAGGCTATGAGGTATTGGATAGCGAAGGCCGGGTGCTAAGGGTGGTGGAGCGGCAACTGTCGGCGGAGGAACTGCGTGCCCGGGATGCGGAGCGGGCGCAGGAGGCCGAAGCGGAGCAGGCACGCCAGGCACGCATCAGGCGTGATCGGGATCTGATGACCCTCTATGCCTCGCCAGTGGAAGTGGAGTTGGCCAAGGAACGGCGGTTGGCATCTATCGAAAACAGCATGCGTACCGCCAGGGCCAACCTGGAGCGCCTGCAGGAGCAGAAGCGTCGGCTAGAGTCCCAAGCCGCCGAGCGGGAACGTGGTGGGCGCCAAGTACCGCGGGAGTTACTGGAGAATATCCGTATTGTCGAGATGCAGATCCGAGAGACTGAGCGCGAAATCGAGAGTCGCCTGCGCGAACAGGAAGAAGCCCAGGTGCAGTTTGACGCCGATTATCAGCGGGTGCAGGAGCTGCGTGGCGCCAGTACCAGTGCCGAGAGTACGTAAGCTAGCTGATCAGGCTTGCCGCTGGCTCGGCGGCATGGCTGGTGCCACCGGTGCGGCCGGCAAAAATTGCCTGGGCCAGCAACGGCCACTGGGTGTTCCAGTCCTGGGTGGGGCGAATTCGGAACTGACTGCGCACAAATTGATTGATGCGTCCATCTGCCAATGACAGCAGCAGGTTGGCGGCTGCCTGGTAGGGCAGTTGGGCATCCAGCTCTTCCCGCATGATCCCCTCTCTGAGCACCTGCCGCAGCTGAGTCTCCAGCCGATCAAAGAATTGCCGCATGCGGTCATGCAGGCGTTCGGTTTCACCTTGCAGGGCATCGCCGGCCAGCAGACGGGCAAAGCCCGGATTGCGCTCGGTAAATGACAGCAGCAGCCAGAGCAGATCCCGGGCCCGGCCCTGGGCCTGTGGCTCCTCGTCCAGAATGCGCGAGATGCGGCTGAAGATGCTCACTTCCATGAATTCAATCAGCCCCTCGATCATCCGTGCTTTGCTGGGAAAGTGGCGATACAGGGCTGCCTCGGAAACCCCCACCTGACGCGCCAATGCCGCCGTGGTGATTCTGGAGCCAGGGCTGGATTCCAGCATCAGCGCGAAGGCTTCCAGAATTTGCTGGCGGCGGTCTCCTTTGCTCATGGGTGCCTCATGCTTGGGCGGCGTGGATCAGGGTGCCAACGCCGGAGTCAGTAAAAATTTCCAATAGCAGCGCATGGTTAATGCGGCCGTCAATAATGTGCACGCTTTTCACACCGGCATTCACCGCTTCCAGGGCGCAGCGTACCTTGGGCAACATGCCGCCGTGAATGGTGCCATCCTGAATCAGCCCGTCTACCTGTTTCGCGCTCAGGCCGGTCATGGTATTACCCGCGGTGTCCAGGATGCCGGGTGTGTTCGTCAGCAAGATCAGTTTATCCGCACCCAAATATTCTGCCAGCTTTCCTGCCACCAGATCAGCATTAATATTATAGGATTCACCTTCAGCACCCACACCTATAGGCGCCACCACCGGGATAAAGCCGTTGCCGGTGAGGGTATCAATCACCGCGCGATTGACGGCCACCACTTCACCCACCTGGCCGATATCGATGATCTCCGGTACTTTCAGCTCCGGTGCACTGCGCTGAATGTGCAATTTTTGGGCACGAATCAACTGCGCGTCCTTGCCGGTTACTCCAACGGCGCGTCCACCCTGGGTATTGATGACAGAAACCAGGGTTTGGTTCACCAGGCCACCCAGCACCATCTGCACCACATCCATTGTGGCACTGTCGGTAACACGCATGCCGTCGACGAATTTGGTGGGAATCTGCAGGCGTTCCAGCAGGTCCCCGATCTGTGGGCCACCACCATGCACCACAATGGGATTTATCCCCACCAGCTTCATCAGCACGATGTCCCTGGCAAAGGTCTGGGTGAGTTCATCGTTCACCATGGCATTACCGCCAAACTTCACCACCATGGTGGCGCCGTGAAATTTGCGGATATAGGGCAACGCCTCGGTAAGAACGCTGGCAATCTGCTCAGCGCTGTTGCTGGTGATATTGCTCATAGGGTTCAGTTCAAAAAGCCCAGGTTGGGGGAAATGGCTTGTAGCTGTGTCTGAAACAGCTGCTGAATTCTGGACAACGCATCTTCGTTATCCGCTTCAAAGCGCAGGGTCAGTACCGGGCTGGTGTTGGAGGGACGGATCAGGCCCCAGCCATCCGGATAATCAATGCGAATGCCATCAATATCAGTCAGGGTACCATCGCCGAAGTCGCCATCCTTGGCCAACTGGGCCATGATGGGGAACTTTTCTTCTTCGGTGGTATGCACCTTGATTTCCGGCGTCATGTAGGTGGTTGGGAATTCCGCAAACAGTTCATCCACCGACTGGGCTTCACCACCGATAATTTCCAACAGGCGCGCAGCGCTGTAGAGCGCGTCGTCAAACCCGTACCAGCGTTCGCCAAAACAGATATGGCCGCTGAATTCCCCGGCCAACAGGGCGCCGGTTTCCTTGAGTTTTGCCTTCATGTGGGAGTGTCCGGTTTTCCACATGATGGGGCGGCCACCTAATTCACTGATGATGTTGATCAGATGGCGGCTGCACTTCACGTCAAAAATAATATCCGCGCCAGGATTGCGACCCACAATATCCTTGGCAAACAACATCAGCAGCTTGTCCGGCCAAACAATCTCACCGCTGCCGGTGACCACACCAAGCCGGTCGCCGTCGCCATCAAAAGCCAATCCTAAATCGGCTTTCTCGGCTTTTACCACGGTGATTAGATCCTCCAGGTTTTTCGCCTCCGCAGGATCCGGGTGATGATTGGGGAAGTTGCCGTCCACATCGCAATACAGTGGCACCACTTCACAGCCCAGGGCTTCCAGCAGGCGTGGTGCCACCGCGCCGGCAATACCATTGCCGCAATCCACCACGATCTTGAGCGGCTGGGCGATGGCCACATCCGTGAGCACTTTGTCGATATAGTGTTCAACCAGTTCGATTTCTTCATAATCGCCCTGACCTTCCAAGAGTTCATTTTTGTCCAGGCGTTCTTTCAGGCGCTGAATACGCTGCTCTGCCAGGGTTTCCCCGGCCAGGACCATCTTCAGACCGTTATATTCCGGCGGATTGTGGGAGCCGGTGATCATGATGCCAGTGCCTGTGTTCAGAGCATGGGTGGCGTAGTACAAAAGCGGGGTGGGCACTGCGCCAATATCGATGACGTCCACACCACTTTCCTGCAGCCCACGCGCCAGCGCGGCTTTCAGGCCTGGGCTGGATAAGCGGCCATCACAACCCACGGCAACCCGCAGCTGATCCAGGGATCGCGCTTCACTGCCAAAGGCGCGTCCGATCCAGTACACCACATCTTCGGTCAGGTTGGTTTTAACGATGCCGCGAATGTCATAAGCGCGAAA
>JBJHDG010000104.1:0-8059 GCA_050486425.1 Pseudomonadales bacterium
ACCTTGGCGCCCGAAGGGCTGGAGGATATCGACCGCAGTCAGCTGCCGGCCGCGGACCTGGAACTGCAGATCCCGAACCTCGGTCCCTGTTCGGACAGTGGCGAGCGCAGCATTCGGCTCAACGCCCAGGCACCGGTCACGGTGCTGGTGCATGGCTGTTATGGCTCGGCGGGGCGGCTGCGCAGCCTGTCCCAGGTGTTCGCTTTTCATGGCCAGCAAAGCCTGTGTTTCAGTTACAACGATCGCGACAGTCTGGAGCGCAGCTCGGCGCAGCTGATCCAGGCGTTGGCGGCGCTGGCGGCCGAGCTGGCGCCGGATACCAGCATTCAGGTGCTGGCGCATTCCCAGGGTGGGCTGGTGGCCAGGCGCGCGCTGATTGCTGATCGTCCCGACGGCATGAGCTTGGCGCCGACGCCTGCTGCCCTGATCACCGTGGCCACACCTTTCGCTGGGATACCGGCTGCCAGCACCTGCGGTTCCAGACTCACCCATGTATTCACCCTGGGTGCGCCCGTTGCCATCTGCAAATATATCAGTGGCGACAAATGGTGGGAGATCACTGCGGCCTCCGACTTTATTCAGCAGCCGGGCACGCTGCCGCCGGCGTTGTCACGCCATTTGAAAGTGGTGACCCACGAACGCGACACCTGTCGCATCAAGAATGAGCGAGGGGTTTGTGTCAGTCGCGATGGCGTGTTTGGGGTGGCGGAGCAGTATCAGCCGGTGGTGGATGCCCAGCCGGCAGTGCGCAACATTGAAGTGGCAGCCGGCCATGTGGAGATTGTGGGGGATGCCAACAGACCGCCCTTGCAGCTGATTGCGATTCTGCAGGATGAGGGCTTTATGGCGGTGACGCCCGCCGCGCGCCAAGCGGCGCTGCAGCGGTTGCTGGCCAGGCTCTATGCCGATTAAGTGCGGCCGATTAAGTGCGGCCGATTAAGTGCGGCAGACTGCGTGCGCGCTGACCTGGGCAACCGCTGCGGTTAACTGCTAACCGCGCTGCAGGGCGGCGATGCGCTGCTCCAGCGGCGGATGGGATGCAAACAGCGCTTGCATGCCGCTGCGCAGGCCGCCGGCAATGCCGAAAGCCGTGAGGCTGTCGGGCAGGGTGTCCGGCATCTGACTGGCAGCGCGCAGGCGCTCCAGGGCGGCAATCATGTTGCCTCTACCGGCCAGGGCCGCGCCGGCGCTGTCGGCACGGAATTCCCGGTACCTGGAGAACCACATCAGGATCATGCTGGCCAGAATGCCCAGCACAATCTGGGCGGCGATGGTCACCACCCAGAAGCCGATGCCGTGACCCCGATCGTTCTTGAACACCACCCGGTCCACCACATAACCAATGATGCGGGCGAAGAACAGCACAAAGGTGTTCAGCACGCCTTGCAACAGTCCCATGGTGACCATGTCGCCGTTGGCGATGTGGCCCACTTCATGGCCCAGTACGGCTTCCACTTCGTTCTGTTGCATATGCTCAAGCAGGCCGGTGCTTACCGCCACCAGGGCGTTGTTCTTGCTGGCGCCGGTGGCAAAGGCGTTGGGCTGGGGCGAAGGGAAAATGGCCACCTCGGGCATGCCGATGCCGGCCGCCTTGGCCTGCTTGGCCACGGTGGACACCAGCCAGGCTTCCACATTATTGCTGGGCTGAGTAATGACCCGGGCGCCGGTGCCGCGCTTGGCCACCCACTTGGAAATCAGCAGAGACACGAAGGAACCACCCATGCCGAAGATGGCGCAGAAGATCAGCAGGCTGGTGAGATCGATCCCCACGCCTTGCTGATACAGCATCTGATCGACCCCCAGCACGCCAAAAATGATGGAGACCAGTACCAGTACGGCCAGGTTGGTGGCAATGAAGAGTGCAATTCTGAGCATGATAGGCAGCCAACTCCGTGGGTTGATGGATCACTGCGCCTTTGATAAGGGCTAAGGGGCAGAAGTTCAAGGTGTTTTTGCCGCCCAGGAGGGTTGTCAGCGGCGCAAAACCGGTATAGTCAGGCCAACAATTTTCAATACGGGGGTGGTTATGAAAGTGGATGCAGGTTTGGGTAGCAGTCTGGAGCGGGTGCCGGCCAGTGTGAAGGCCATTGAAGCCATGGGTTATGACGGCGTGCGCACGGCAGAGATGAATCATGATCCGTTCTTCCCCTTGCTGCTGGCCGCTGAGCACAGCGAAAAGGTCGAACTCATCACTTCCATTGCCGTGGCCTTTGCCCGCAGCCCCATGATTCTGGCGAATATCGCCCATGATCTGAACGCTTACTCCAAAGGCCGCTTCACCCTGGGCTTGGGCAGCCAGATCAAACCGCATATCAACAAACGCTTCAGCATGCCTTGGGGTGCGCCTGCGCCGCAGATGCGGGAGCTGGTGCTGGCCATGCGTGCCATCTGGGATAATTGGTACGACGGCAAGCCATTGCAGTTCACCGGCAAATATTACACCCATACCCTGATGACACCGGCCTTTACGCCGGAGAACAAGGAATATGGTGCGCCCAAGGTGATCCTCGCGGCGGTGGGTCCGGTGATGACCGAAGTGGCCGGTGAAGTGGCGGATGGCATGATCATTCATCCATTTAGCACCCTGCCTTATATTCGCGACGTCACCCTGCCGGCAATTGCGCAGGGCCTGGCCAAAGCCGGTAAGCAGCGCGACGACTTTGAGATTTCCTATTCCTGCTTCGTGGTCTCCGGCGATGATGAAGAATCTTTCAACCGCAGTCGCAAGGCTGCCTGTGAACGCATTGCGTTTTACGGCTCCACCCCCGCCTATAAAGGCGTGCTGGATGCCATCGGCGCCGGTGAGTTACAGCCAGAATTGAACAGGATGTCCAAACAGGGCCGTTGGCAGGAGATGGGTACGCTGATCACCGATGATGTGCTGAAGGAGTTTGCCGTGGTGGGTGAGCCCAAGGATATTGCACCTGAAATCGTGCGCCGCTATGGCGATTTCACTGATCGCACCGCCGGCGGTTTTGCTTTTGGTGATGCGGATCTGCGCAAGAAGATGATCGCCACCTTGCGCGCTGGCGGTCGCGGCGCGCAGTAATGTCGATGGCGGCAGCGTAGCAAGGATGCAGGGAGTCTCCGGATGGTCGCAGTGAAGCTTGATGCCGAAGTGTTGGGGATGCCGAGATTCCAGGTACCTGCGCCCTTGCCGGGCGGTGCCTTTGATCTGTCCAGCCATGCCCGGGCCCGGGAGGCCCTGTCGTTCGGTCTGGAGACGCCCGGCACCGACTATAACGTCTATGTGTTGGGCCCGGATCGGGCCGGGCGCATGTCCGCGACCCGGGAGTTCGTGCAGCGCTGGCTCGCCAGCCAACCGGCCGCCGATGATTGGGTGTATCTGTTCGATTTTGATCTGCCCAATCAACCGCGGCCGGTGCGTTTGCCGGCCGGTGTGGGGCGGCACTTGGGCCAGGCTCTGGCAGAGGTGATGCCGGCCCTGGCCAGGGAATTGGCCGCTGCCTTCAACAGTGAGATGTACCAGCGTCAGTTCGAGTTGCTGCGGCGGCATGGTGAGGAGCAGGTACAGGAGCGCTTGCGGGCATTGGATGGGGAGGCGCGGCGCCATGGCCTGACACTGCTGCATGGTCCCCAGGGCGCCATGATTGCGGCACTGGATGCTGACAACAATCCGGTGCCCATCGCCACCCTGCCGCCGGCGCGCCGGGACAAACTGGAAGCCCACAGCCGGACACTCATGGAACAACTGGCTGCCATCAACCGCGACAGTGCCATGTTGCAGCGGGCGTTCTTTCACAGCGTCAAGGAACTGAACAAGCAGGTCGCTGGCCAAGCCACTCACGGCCTGGTGGAAAGCCTGATGGAGAGCTTTGCCGAGCACCAGGCGCTGGTGGATTGGCTGGCGCGCTTGAAACTGGACTTGCTGGAACATTTTGAATTGTTCGTGGTGGCCGATGGCGGCACCCTGGTGCCCCGCTCCGAAGTCGCGCTGGCGCGCTATGGCGTGAATCTGTTGGTGGATCGTAGTGTCGGCCATGGCGCGGCGCTGGTGGTGGAGCACAACCCCACCTATGAAAATCTGTTTGGCTACATCGAGTATCGGCAGCTGCAAGGCGGCGGACTGGAAACCGATGTGTCTTTGATTCGTCCTGGTGCATTGCATCGTGCCAACGGTGGTGTGTTGGTGTTGCGGGCGGAAGCCCTGGCCGCAGAGCCGGGCCTGTGGAGTTATCTGAAGGCGGCGCTGCGGGATCGGGAAATCCGTATCGAGGAGTTCTATCGCGACAATGCGCCACCCATCGCCGGCGCGCCACGACCTGTACCCGTGCCTTTGGAAGTCAACGTGGTGATTGTTGGCGCACCATTTTGGTACTACAACTTCTTTGCATTGGATCCAGAGTTTCAACTCTATTTCAAGGTCAAGGCGGAGATTGAAGCTTTTGCCGAGGCCAGTGCGGACAACCTGGCCCACTACGCGGGCTTGATCCAGGCCCAGGCCGATGCGCATCAGATTGCACTGGATACCAGTGCCATGCAGGCGTTGCTGGGATTATCGGCGCGTTGGGCCGGCAGTCGTGAGCGACTCACCGCCAGTTACGAATTGGTGGCCGATGTGCTGATTGAGGCAGCCAAGCTGACGCCAGGGCAGGGCCTGATTACGGCGGTGGAGATCGCGGCTGCGGTTAAGGCCAGGCGCCGGCGCAACTCCCAGATCGAGGATCGGGTACATCAGGCCATTGCCGACGGCGCCATTCTGATCCAGACCCAGGGTGCGGTGGTGGGCCAGGTCAACGGGCTCACCGTGCAGTTTGTGGGCGATCATGTGTTTGGTACCCCGGCGCGGATCACTGCCCGCTGTGCGGTGGGTCGGCGCGGCGTCATCAATATTGAACGCATGGTAGCCATGAGTGGACCCATCCAGCAGAAGGCCAGCATGGTGCTGCAGGGTATGTTGATGCGCCGCTTTGCCCATGGCTTTCCCCTCAGCTTTGATTGCAGTGTCACCTTCGAGCAACTCTATGGTGGCGTGGAGGGGGACAGTGCCTCACTGGCGGAATATATCGCCATTATTTCCGAGCTGGCGGATCTGCCGGTGCGCCAGGACATTGCCATTACCGGCTCCATCAACCAGCTGGGCGAGGCCCAGGTGATCGGGGGCGTACACCATAAGGTGGAGGGTTTTTACCGGGCTTGTCGCAGTGGCGGTCTCACCGGCACCCAGGGGGTGATCGTGCCGGCCCGCAACCAGGTCAATCTGGTACTGCGGGAGGAGGTCAAGGCGGCCATTGCCCAGGGGGCGTTTCATGTCTGGACGGTTACCCTGGTGGAGGAGGCGCTGACCCTGCTCCTGGGAGCGCCCTGTGGCGAGCTGGATGCCCAGGGGTGTTACCCTGTGGACTCGGTCTATGGCCGCGTCATGGCGAAGCTGGCCGGCTTTGATGAGATCCTGAAGGCAAGGGGTATCTGATAATCCCAGCTTTTTAGTGGCCGAACTCTTAGATCGTTTTGTTATCAATTTTGAAATTATGCTTGACGGATGTGGGTTGATATACGATAAACCGGGGCGTCTCGGGTGTGTGATTACTAACACATGTGTCTGACGCTTACATTATTTGGACAACGGAGGGCGGAATCACTGACTAGTCTTCTATTCATAGTCTGACCCATCGCATTTAGACTACGCGCGAATTTGGGGCCCTGGTTGTTACTTGTAGTAACGAGGTATGGCCGGACCCCAACACCGACACCAACCAGACAGGTGCTGGCGAATGCGGAAATTGCGAGACTGGCGACACAGTAGTAAGCACCACCTGAGCCGGCTTTTCAGCTGGCTGGGCCTCCGACTCCGCCACTTCTGGCACTGGCTCCCCCTCCCCGCAAAACTCCATGGGCTTTGGTCGATTACCGCGCTGGCTCTGCTATGGGCGGTTGCCGTGTTGGACATTCAGGACGAGGTGGTGGTGGCCGATTTTGCCCTGCCAGCCGCGCCGCCAAGCCTGGCCTGGCATGATGAGGTCAGCGAGTTTGCCAACCGCATGCAGCTGGTGTTCGGAGTGCGGGCCGAGGTGGCGCAGGAATTCAGCGCCTGGATTTTGGAGGCCAGCCGGCGCCAGGATCTGCAGCCCGAGTTGATTGCCAGCATGGTGTTTACCGAAAGTTCTTTTCGCAAGCAGGCGGTTTCCCATGTCGGTGCGCTGGGTCCGGCACAGGTACGACCCTACTGGCAGTCTTTCTGCGCCACACCCAACCTGCATGACCCTGCCGAGAACATTTATTGCGGTGCGCAAATTCTGTCGCACTTCCGCGATACCTGCGGCAATGAAACCTGCGCGCTCAAGGCGTACAACCTGGGGCCAAGGGGGATGCAGCAGGAAAGATTCGCAAGCGCTGGTGTGCGTTACGTGACTCGTGTCGGTGGCTATCGTGAACTGTTCGATAGCCTGAATATCGATAGCGACAGTGCCTCGCTCTAAAACCACAGATTTTTCCGTACCCAAATTTTCACCCTGGCTGCTTTGGCCACTGCTGCTGTGTCTGACTGGCTGCAGCCTGGCGCTGCGTGCTGAGCCTGAGCTGCCGACCCACCTGGCGCGGATGCCGGTGGTCACTGTGCTGGTTGACGCCGCCCCGGCAGCCTTGTTCCAAGCCCGCCTGGCGGCAACACCTTGGGAGCGCGCCCTGGGTTTTCAGCATGTGCCGGTGGCCATCCTGGAAACCCAGGCCATCCTGTTCCTGTTTCCTGAGCCGCTACGACCCGCGTTTCATATGCGCAATGTCAGTGCGCCGCTGGCGATTGCCTGGATCGATGTTGATGGCCACATCCTGCAGGTGGACATCATGCAGCCGGACGGAATTTACGAGGCGCCTGCGAAGATTCAGGCAGCGCTGGAGGTGGGTGCCCGTCATCCCCTGGCGCCATTTCTGACGCCAGGGGTACGGCTGAGCTGGCAACCTGGATAGGTTGCTGTGGACAGGTTGGTGCGTACCGGTCAGTAGCCGGCAGTACCTTGCTTGAGTTGCTGATGAAAGGCCGTGTCCAGCCGCTGGTATTGGCTGCTGCCGGGTTTCATCACATAGATAGGATCACTGACCTGATCCAGGTCATAACCCTGCTTGCGCAGGTCACCCTTTAACATCTTGAAAGTGCCCGTGACTTCCAGTTCCGGTTGCAAACGGATGAACACCGGGCGGGCGAAGTAGGGCAGTTCCTGGGTGATAAATTCGGAGAACTGGGCGATATCCAGTTCTGTGCCTGGATTCAGCACCAGACTTGCCATGCCGGCTTTGCCTTCCGCGCCGGGTATCTCCACGCCATAGACATTGGCAATCTGCACATCTGGATAGGTGTTGATGATTTCACCCACCTCATTGGTGGAGACGTTTTCCGAACGCCAACGGAAGGTATCACCGATACGGTCGACAAACTGGTAGTGACGGATGCCGAACGCAAACCCAACGTCCACCTGCTTGATCATATCGCCGGTATTGAACCAGGCATCGCCGTCCTCGAAGGCGTTGCGAATGATCTTCGACTCGGTGGCATCCTTGCTGGTGTAACCCTCGAACTTGGTGCGTTCGGTGATCTTGCCCAGCAGCAGGCCAGGCTCGCCGAATTCCTTGACGCGAATGCAGCGACCGTTGGCGTCGCGCACGATCTCATCGTTATCCACATCATATTTCACGGTGGCAAAGGGTGCGGGACAGAAGCCGATGGTCTGATCCTTGTTCAGCAGATTCAGGAACGCCACATTGCCTTCGCTGGAACCATAAAACTCGCTGATACGGTCAATGCCGAAGCGCTTACGAAAACCCAGCCAGATATCCGGGCGTAGGCCGTTACCCAGGATCACTTGCAGTGGGTTGTCCGCATCATCCGGCTGCGCCGGCGTGGCCATGAGATAGCGGCACATCTCGCCGATATAAATCATGCATTTGGTGTTGTGCTGGCGCACCTCAGGCAGGAAATTGCTGGCGGAAAACTTGCGCCGGATGAACATGCTGGCGCCTACGCCCAGCGCCGAGCCAAAGCCCAGCATCAGGCCGGTGAGGTGATACAGCGGCAGACACAGGTAGATGCAGTCATCCTTGGTGC
>JBJHDG010000105.1:0-8000 GCA_050486425.1 Pseudomonadales bacterium
GGCTTGACCGGCAGGTCTTCCAGCCGCAGCGGCAGCAGCGCCTGGCGCAGTTGCAGGGGCGCCGGCAGGTAATGGCAGATGGCCAGATGCTGCATCAAAAACAGCAAGGTGGGATCTATGCCGATAACCTGACGCGCTCCGGCCTGCAGCATGCGCCAACCGTAATAACCGTTGCCACCGCCCACGTCCAGCACCAGCCGTTCCGCCAGCGGCTGAATATGTGGTGCCAGCCGTGCCCATTTCCAATCGCTGCGCCACTCGCTGTCGATGTGCACATCAAATAGGCACCAGGGGCCTTTGCGCCAGGGATGCAATTGTTGCAACGCTGTCTGTAATTGCTGCTGCTGTGGTGGTTGCAGATCCAGTGCGGTACCGATGCGGATGCAATCGGCCAGGCTGAAGTCGGTATCCACCGGTGCTGGCAGGCTGGCCAGGGCCGCCTGCCAGCCAGGCATGTCTCCATGGCTGTCCACCAGAGTCTGCATCTGTGGCAGCAGCGCCTCCCAGGCAGGTAGTAGACTGCAGGCCCGTTGCCACTGGGCTTGGAGCAGGGCGGTTATTTCCACGCCAGCAGGCCCGCCCAGTTCAGGCAGGAAAACCACAGCCGGTGCTGGCTGAAACCCGCAGCGGCCAGACGTTGTTCGTGCACGGCGAGGCTGTCGGGCTGCATGACGTTTTCCAGTGCGGTGCGTTTCTGGCTGATCTCCAGCTCGCTGTAACCATTGGCGCGCTTAAATGCCAGGTGCAGGTCGGTGCAGTAGGCCTGCCAAGTGGCATCCTCAAAGCAGATTTTCTCCGCCAACAGCAGCACGCCACCGGGCAGCAGGGCCTGTTGAATCCGGCTGAGCAACGCCAGCCGGTCAGCCGCGGGGACAAACTGCAGACAGTAGTTCATCACCACCACGCTGGGCCGCTGCAATGCGCAGTCGCGCACATCAGCTTGCTGCCAGTGGATACGGGGTTCATCCGGGAGCAGGCGGGCTGCTTCCGCCAGCATGGCGGCGGAGTTGTCCACCGCCTGTACCTGGCAGTTGCGGATATTGGCGGCGTCCAATGCCCGCGCCATGGCCAGACTGGTGGCACCCAGGGAGCAGCCTAGGTCGTAGCAGTTGCTGTCGGGCTGTGCATGCCGGGCGGTGATCAGGCCAGTGAGCGGCAGCAGCACTTCGTAGCCGGGCACGCTGCGCCTTATCATGTCGGGGAATACCGCGGCCACCTTGGCGTCAAAGACAAAGTCCACCAGCTGTTGCGGTTCGGCAAACACCTGGTCGCGCTTGTGGGAATCACTGGGTTGCGGCACTTGTCATAGAACCTTCATAAATACAGGGTCAAATCTTACCTGATCCGTCACTGCCCGTGGTGGGCCTGGCTGTTCTCAGCGCGGGCATTCACCCCGTCGTGAGCCTATGCCAGAGACTATGTCCGAAATTGACCTCAGTCATCCTGACCTGTATCTGAACCGGGAGTTTTCACTGCTGGAGTTCAACCGTCGTGTCCTGGAGCAAGCCAAGGACGAGGAGCTGCCACTGCTGGAACGGCTGCGCTTTCTGTGCATTGCCAGCTCCAATCTGGACGAGTTTTTTGAAATCCGGGTGGCGGGTCTGAAACAGCAGCTGACCTATGGCTCCACCAAACGCGGCCCGGACAACCTGTCACCCGCTGAACAGCTGCAGCGCATCGCCGAGGTGGCCCGGGATCTGACCAACGAGCAATATCGCGTGCTGAATGAGCTGTTGATTCCAGCCCTGGCCGCCGAAGGCATCCGCTTCCTGAAGCGGGAGGACTGGAACCCACGGCAGGTGCGCTGGATGAAAGGTTATTTTCAGCGTGATCTGATGCCCATCATCACGCCCGTGGGATTGGATCCGGCACATCCATTTCCCAAGGTGCTGAACAAGGGGCTGAGTTTCTTCGTCACTCTTGAAGGCAAGGACGCTTTTGGCCGCAACAGCGGTAAAGCCGTGGTGCAGGTACCCAGATCCTTGCCCAGGGTCATTCGCCTGCCGGCCCATTGTGCGGAAGGGCCCTATGATCTGGTGTTTCTGTCCTCGGTATTGCATGCCCATATCAGTGAATTATTTCCCGGTATGCAGGTGACCGGTTGTTACCAGTTCCGCGTCACCCGGGATTCGGATCTGTTTGTTGATGAAGAAGAAGTGGACGATCTGCTGCGGGCGCTGCAGGGTGAGTTGCCATCCCGGCGCTTTGGTGATGAGGTGCGCCTTGAACTGGCACAAGAATGCCCGTCGGAAGAGGAAAAATATCTGGCCAATGAATTTGGCCTGGGACCCGCGGATGTGTTTCGTTGTGGCGGGCCGGTGAATCTGATGCGCCTGGCCACGGTGCCCGACATGATTGACCGGCCGGATCTGAAGTATCGCGGCTTTGTGCCCGGTATTCCCAATCGCCTGCGCCCCGGCGCGGATCTGTTCGAGGCGATTCGCAAGGGTGACTTGCTGGTGCATCACCCGTTTCAGTCTTTTGCCCCGGTGGTGGATCTGCTGCGCCAAGCGGCGCGGGACGATCAGGTATTATCCATTCGCTTGACGTTGTATCGCACAGGCACGGATTCTGCGGTGGTTCGGGCGCTGACTGAGGCCGCTGCCAACGGCAAGGACGTCACCGTGGTGATCGAGCTGCGCGCCCGCTTTGATGAAGCCGCCAACATTGAGCTGGCCAGTCACTTGCAGGACGCTGGTGCCCAGGTGGTGTACGGCGTGGTAGGGCTGAAGACGCACGCCAAAATGCTGCTGATCGTGCGTCGTGAAGGCCGCGCGTTGCGGCGTTACCTGCATCTGGGCACGGGTAACTATCACGCCAGCACGGCGCGTCTGTACACAGACTATGGCCTGTTCAGTTGTGACCCGGCACTGGCGGATGATGTGCATCGGGTGTTCCAGCAACTCACTGCCATGGGCCGCGCCGGGCGCATGAAGCGCATTTTCCAATCGCCCTTCACCATGCACAAGGCCATGCTGGAACTGATCGAAAAAGAAATCAGTAATGCCCAGGTCGGCAAGCCGGCGCGCATCATGGCGAAGATGAATGCGCTGATCGAACCCCAGATCATTCGCGCCCTGTACCGGGCGTCCCAGGCTGGTGTGCGGGTGGATCTGATTGTGCGCGGTATCTGCGCGCTGCGCCCGGGCGTCAAGGGGGTATCGGATAACATTCAGGTGCGCAGTATCGTGGGCCGCTTTCTTGAACATACCCGGGTGTTGTATTTCGAGAACGAGGGCGATCCCAGGGTGTTGCTCAGCAGTGCCGACTGGATGGGTCGTAATTTCTTCAATCGGGTGGAAATCTGCTTTCCGGTGGAAGACAAGCGCCTGCGCAAGCGGGTGATCAAGGAAACCTTCAACCTTTATTTGAGTGATAACTGCCAGGCCTGGGTGCTGCAAGCAGACGGCACCTACAAACGTCAGAAGCCGGGGCAGGGGAAAAGGCGCAGCGCGCAGGAAAGCTTGCTGGATAGCCTCAGCGATCTCTAGTGTCAGGGCCCAAACAGGCTAGAATGGGCCCGGTTTGGTTGCTCGGGCTCGGACGATGTTGCGTATTACAGAGTACACCCCGTTGCGGTTGCCACCGGCCTGGCGCAGGGGTTTGGCACTCCTGCTAGTGGCAGTGCTTGCCACCTGCGCCACTTCCTGTGTCACCTCGCCCACTGGCCGCTCCCAGCTTATCCTGGTGAGTGACGACACCATCAACGCCATGGGCGCCCAGAGTTTTGCCCAGATGCAGGAGGAATTGCCCCTCTCCACTGACGGTCGCCAGACCCAGCGGCTGACCTGCATTACCAATGCCATCGTTGCGGTGCTCAACGAACCCCATATGCCCAGGCGCTGGGAAGTGCGCTTGTTTGCCGACGATGCCGTGAATGCCTTTGCGTTGCCCGGCGGCTACATCGGCGTGTATCAGGGCATGTTGCAGGTGGCCCAGGACCAGCATCAGTTGGCGGCGGTGATTGGTCATGAGATTGCCCATGTTACCGCCCGGCACGCCGCCGAGCGGGTCAGCCGCTATCAGACCGCCGGTTTTGCGCTGCAGGTGCTGACCGGGTTGGGTGGCACCGAGCGTACTGCCGCCCTGCTGGGCCTGGGGGCCCAGTACGGCGTGTTATTGCCGTTTGATCGCGCCCAGGAATCCGAATCCGATCGCCTGGGTCTGCTGTATATGGCCGATGCCGGCTTTAATCCCCAGGCGGCGGTGCAGCTGTGGCAGAACATGGCGGCCTTGCAGGGCGCCTCAATGCCGGATTTTCTGTCCACGCACCCTTCCGGCGGCACGCGTATTGCCGACCTGAACCGGCGTATGCCGGCAGCCATGGAGCGCTACCAGCGCGCCCAGGCGATGGGCCGCCGACCCAACTGTGACAGCTAGGAGCTGATGATGGCCGATACCCATGCTTCCACCCTGCCGCTGGCTGCGCGCCAGGTTGATCACCACCGCTGGCTGGCACTCTGGCTGCTGGTGTGCGCCGGCTTGCTGCTGGCGTTGATTCTGGTGGGCGGCGCCACCCGGCTCACCGGCTCAGGCCTGTCTATTGTGGAGTGGAAGCCGGTCACGGGGGTGTTGCCGCCCTTTACAGATGCCCAATGGCAGGCGGAGCTGGAGTTGTATCGGCAGTCTCCCGAGTACCAGCTGGTGAACCGGGGCATGTCCATGTCCGAGTTCAAGTTCATCTTCTGGTTTGAATATGGTCATCGGCTGCTGGCACGCCTGCTGGGATTGGCCTTTGCCATCCCCCTGGCATTTTTCTGGTGGCGTCGCTGGCTGCCCCAGGAAATGAAAACACCTTTGTTGATCCTGTTGGCGTTGGGATTCGCTCAGGCCTATATGGGTTGGTATATGGTGCAAAGTGGGCTGGTGGATGAGCCCAGAGTCAGCCACTACCGATTGGCGGCGCATTTGACCCTGGCGCTGCTGATTTTTGCCGGCCTGGTCTGGCTGGCGCTGGCGCTGCTGTGGCCGCCCCAGGTCCAGCGGCGGGTGCTGCAGGCGCCACCCTGGCTGTTACTGCTGGTGTCGGTGACGTTGCTGTGGGGTGCGTTTGTGGCCGGGCTGAAGGCGGGCTATCTCTACAATACCTTCCCCTTGATGGCGGGCCAGTGGCTGCCACCTGAGGGCATGGCATTGACGCCTGGGTGGCGCAACCTGCTGGATAATCCTGCCACCGTGCAGTTCATTCATCGGGTGCTGGGTGTGGGCACCCTGTTGGTGCTGGCGGGTTACTGGTACTTCGCGCTGCGTCAGGAGCTGGCGTCAAGGCAGCGGCTGACGCTGCATCTGATGTTGGTGATCGCTGTAGTGCAGGTGAGCCTGGGTATTGCCACCCTGCTACTGCGGGTGCCTGTGATATTGGGCGTGGTGCATCAGGGTGTGGCGGTGCTCTTGCTGACGGTGGTATTGGCGCTTTGGCAGCAGTCGCGGCCGGAGCAGGGAGCCGGCCATGTTGGCAGCCAGCCAGCTTAATGAGGAATGCCTTTGTGCTCAGCGCATACCTGCAGATCCCCAGGGGCTGCTGTACGCCTTAAGTCCGGTTTACATCAGCCGGGCCCAGTTGGCGCAGATGCAGACATTGATTGCGCTGTTGGAGCGCGTACTGAGTAGCCCGGCCTGGGCGGCCCAGGTGCTGCCCCAGGCGCCGGCTGTTGCCCGGCATGATCCCGGCTATCCCAGCGCCATGTTCGGATTCGACTTCCATCTGGATGGCCGCCAGCAGGGTCGGCCCCAGCTGATTGAAATCAACACCAATGCCGGGGGCGCCTTTGCCATCACCCAGCTGGCGGCATTGCAGACCGGCTGCTGCCAACCGGGTTTGCCGGCGCCGCAGGTGCAGGCGCAGCGCTCGGCCCAGGCCATAGTGGAGAGTCTGCTGGTGCCATTGCGTAGCGCCCAGCTGCCGGCCCAAGGCCTGGTGGTGATCCTGGACGAGGCACCCGCCAGCCAGTATCTGTATCCGGAATTTCTGCTGGCGGCGGCCCTGTTGCGCGAGCAGGGCCTGCAAGTGGCTATTGCAGATCCAGGATCATTGCAGGGTGGCGCACAGGGGCTGACACTGGACGGCGCGCCCGTGCGGTTGATCTACAACCGCCTCACGGATTTCTATTTGGCCGCGCCGCATCTGGCAGCGCTGCGCGCCGCTTATCTGGCCGGGACAGTGGCACTCACGCCCCATCCCAGAGCCCACGCCCTCTATGCGGATAAGCGCCACCTGGTGCGCTTGACGGATCCGGCACAGCTGGCGCAACTGTCGCTGACGACTGCGGAACAAGCGCTGTTGCTGGCAGGCATTCCCGCCACCCGCTTGGTAAACCCAGCTGCTGCCGACGGTCTGTGGCAGGCGCGCAAATCTTTGTTCTTCAAGCCCGCCCAGGCCTATGGCAGTAAGGGCGCCTATCAGGGCGCCAAGATGACTCGTGCAGTCTTTCAGCAATTACTGCAGGAAAACTATGTCGCGCAGCAGGAAGTGCCGCCGTCGCGCCGCCAGGTGGCAGTGGGGGATGAAGTCCAGGCATTCAAGCTGGACATCCGCTGCTATGTGTTTCAAGGCCGGGTGCAATTGGTAGGGGCACGTTTATGGCGTGGCCAGACCACAAATTTTCGCAGCGCGGGCGGTGGCTTCGCGTTTGTGGCAACAACGCCGGAGTAAGCAATGCAAGCCATACTGGTGAGCTGCGACTGCAGTGATCATGATCCTATTGAAGACTGGCAACCGCCGGATCCGCGGAGCGTGGATATTTGGATCAATATCACCCTGGGGCCTGACCAGCGCGGTGGTGATAATTTCCAGTTGCGCGTGCTCACGCCGGACAAACTCGAGCAGGGCGGCGCCGTTCCCGAGTACAGCATTGTGTTGGAAACCTACAGCTGGCCAGCCGTGCTGGCGGCGTTGGAGGCTGTCCTGCAACAGTGTCGGGGTGATGATTGGAATGCAGTGGCCACCCAACTGTCACAGCATCTGTGGTGGGAATTTGCCGATTACCAGCCCTGAGCGGCACGGCCAGGTGGCGCTGAGTGTGATGGTGTTTCGTTGGCTGAGTGGGACTGGTGCACATATTGCTTGGTGACGCCAGTGCAGACCTTTTCCTGTGATAACGGGCGCAGAAAGCACTACCATGGAGTCCTTAACCTGCGTTAGAAATGCCTTGGGTGCCGGCAGCAGTAAATGGCTGACCTGCTAGCATTCGCGCATCTATGCAACCGCCAAACACTGAGGTTGAAGTTATGTTGCACGCACAGAAGGATGTTGGCTGCAGCCGGTACTGGTTCTCTCTGATTCTGGTCGGTTTGTTGGGCATCAGTACTGCCCAGGCTGCACCATCCGCAGCGCTCACCGCGTCCCGCACCAGCGGTCCGGCGCCCCTGGCCGTGTTCTTCGATGCCACCGCCACCACCCATAGCAGCGGTGCGATCAACCCGTTTCGGGATCTGGGTTATTACTTTGATTTCAACAATCCCGCAGCGGGCACTTGGGCCTACTCCGGTCAGCCGAAAGGGCGTCAGATTGGCGGACCCCTGGCTGCCCATGTGTTTGATCAGCCCGGCACCTATTCCGTCCAGGTTACCGTTCGGGATAACCAAGGGTTGACCAGCACGGCGTCTGTCACCATTACTGTACAGAATCCGAGCGCAGTGTATTCCGGTACCAACACGATCTGCCTGTCCCGGACCAACGATTTTCAAGGCTGTCCGGCGGGCGCGCAGCAACTGGCAAATCTCAGTAGCTGGCCCACCTTCAACTCCAACCGTCGTTACTTGCTCAGGGCTGGGCAGGATTTTCGTGGCGTGGGCGGAATGAACTTCTCCCGCAGTGGTGGTGCCGGTTTGGTGGACGCGCAACTCGGCAGCTTTGGTACAGGCGCCAGACCCATGCTGGCCAATCTCACGATAGGTTCCAGTGGCGGTCCAGCCAATTGGCATAATCGGGTGGTGGTGATGGACATGGATGCCAACAGCATCGCGCAGAGCCGAGCGGGATTTGACCTGTTGCTGTATCG
>JBJHDG010000106.1:0-7981 GCA_050486425.1 Pseudomonadales bacterium
GAATATGTATGCGCCGGTGGCCCCTGGTCCCAGCATCAGCGGCAGTACGTGCAACAGCTCACCGACGCCCAGCCGCTGTTTGCAGCCGCACGTGAGCAGATTCAGCACAGCTATGGCACCCCCGACTATGACGTTGCCCGTCTGTCGCTGCGTGAACGGGTGGGGCTCTGGTTTGGTTGGGAGCCTGAAGGTGCATTGGCAACGGACTTGCGCTGGACCGGGCAGGGTTACGGCATTTCGCTGTTGGTGCGGGAAGCGACTGTTGAGTCAGGTTGGTTGGTCGCCTATGCCCGGGCTGAGGGACAGTGGCTGTGCCCGTATCGAAATGCGCAGGGGCTGTTGGAAATCCGCCTCTGTGAGCACAGATTTCCTCGCCTTTAGCCGTCCGCTGAGCGCAATCTGATTAGACGCGGCTCGTCACCGGCTGGTTGTTCACCAGGCTCAACTGATCCAGCAGTACCTTGCTGGCCTCCCAGCGCGACAAGGAGGGCTGCAGCAGATATTGCTGCAGGTTGGCGTCAATCAGTCGGCAGTTGAGTGCAGCCAGTGACACCTGCTGGGTGCTGCTGGCGCCGTTGGTTTTTTCCCGAAACAGCAGAAATATCTTCTCTGGTCCGGCCGGATCCAACATGGACAAGGCGCAGTAATCGTTCGCAGGTTCTCGGATGATATCCAGGATGACTTCCCGCCAAAGACCGCGATGCTTGTCGGCCGCAGTGTCAAACAGACCTGTGACCAGCTGCTGCAGACAGGCCATCAGATCCAGGTGCGCCTGATCAGCGGGCAGTGACAAAGGCTTTTCCGTGCAGATGCCCAACTCGTCATGGAGCAGACTCTGGGCGATCGTGGATTTGGTGGGAAAGTAGTTGTAGAGGGTTTGATAAGAGATCTTTGCAGCCTCGGCGATTTCCCGCATCTTGGCATTCTTATAGCCCTTATTCTGGATCAGGCGCTTTGCCGCCACCATGATGAGGCCGCGTGCCTTGGATCTTTTCTGGTCGCGAAGCGTCGGTGCGTCCTCATTAGCATCTATGGTCACGGTGCCCTCTGCTGCATGCTTGCGCTGCTTGTAGTTATGGGGGGGAGCGTTACCGCCAGGTACCAGGGCTGGCAGTGACGATTGGCTTCACCATAGGAGGCAAGATTGACCGGGCATAGACTGTATTTGCCCAGGCAAATGTAGGAAATCAGCTATAACCGGTGTAAGAATTTGACCGAGTATAATATTTTCCAGGGCTGGGTATGTTGTCAGACAAAAAGGCCGCAGTGCGGCCTTTTCAATTTACCGGGCTGAGCCGGTCCCGGTGATCAGTCGATGATCACGGGTTTGCCCAGCTCCTTCACCTTGGCGTCATGCTCCGCCTTGGCCCGCACCATTTCTGGCACGTACTTATCCAGTTCCTCCAGGGTCCAGGTGCCCTTGGATTTTTGATAGGACTTCAAGATCGCGGGCTGTTGCATGATACCCACCAGCCCACGCGCCGCATGCAGGATCTGGTTGGACACCTTGGCCGCTTCGTCTGTGGCCAGCCAGGTCACAATGGGTGCCACATGCTGGGGGCCGCCCTGTTCCAGATCAGTTTCCTCAATCTTCTGACCCCGGGCCTCCCGCAGGGGGATGGTCATACGGGTCAGTGCCGCCGGCGAGATGGTGTTGACGGTGCAACCGTATTTCGCCAGCTCCATGGACAGCACCCGGGTAAAGCCGGCGATACCGGCTTTGGCGGCACCGTAGTTGGCCTGACCGAAGTTGCCGAACAGGCCTGAGGTGGAGGAGAAATTGATAATCCGGCAGTTGGTGCGATTGGTTTCGCGGATGTACTTGGCAAAGGGTCGGGTGGTGCAGTAGTGACCTTTCAAATGCACCGCGATGACCGCATCCCAATCATCTTCCTCAATATTGAAGATGGTTTTGTCGCGCAGAATGCCGGCATTGTTGATCAAAATATCCAATGCGCCAAAGTGATCCAATGCTGTCTGCAACAACGATTGACCGCCTGCCACGGTGGCAATGGATTCGGTATGTGAAACCGCTTCGCCGCCCGCGGCGCGGATTTCGTTGACCACGTCATCGGCAATCTTGCCGCTGCCACTGCCATCGGTGTTGGCGCCCAGGTCATTCACCACTACCTTGGCGCCTTCGGCTGCCAGCATTTTTGCGATCTCCGCACCGATGCCGCGACCGGCACCGGTTACTGCTGCAACACGTCCATCTAGTCTTCCCATGGAATCATCCTCCTGCTGTCTTGAAACCTTTTTCTACTGTCGTATCTGCACCGTTACGTGCGTCACCAGGGCGCTGTGCGAGGCGGCTCTTTGTCCGGATATTTACCGATTTCCATGCGCGCAATGGTGCGGCGATGCACTTCGTCGGGTCCATCGGCCAGGCGCATGGTACGCATGCTGGCGTACATTTTTGCCAGCGGGAACACCTGGGAGACACCGGCGCCACCGTGAATCTGAATGGCATCGTCGATGATCTTCAGGGCGATGTTGGGGATAGCAACCTTGATTTGTGCGATTTCACTGCGGGCGATCTTGTTACCCACGGTATCCATCATGTAGGCCGCTTTCAGCGTCAGCAGTCGGGCCATCTCGATGTTGATACGGGCATCGGCGATCTTGTCATAGTTTCCGCCCAGCTCTGCCAAGGGCTTGCCGAAGGCGTCCCGGGACACGGCGCGTCGACACATGAGTTCCAAGGCTCGCTCGGCGGCACCGATGGAGCGCATGCAATGGTGGATACGCCCTGGTCCCAGGCGACCCTGGGCAATTTCAAAACCACGCCCGGAGCCCAGCAACACATGGTCCTTGGGTACGCGTACGTCGGTGAAGCGGACATGACCGTGGCCGTGCGGCGCGTCGTCGTAACCGAACACCGTCTGCATCATCAGCACGTCGATGCCGGCGGTGTTGCGTGGCACCAGGATCTGTGAGTGGCGTGCATGGCGCGGCGCATCAGGTTCGGTCACCGCCATCACGATCAGCACCTCACAGCGCGGATCACCAATGCCGGATGACCACCATTTCTCACCATTAAGTACCCATTCGTCACCCTCGAGGCGGGCTTCCAGGGCGATGTTGGTGGCATCGGAAGAAGCTACCATGGGTTCGGTCATGCAGAACGCTGAACGGATCTCGCCCGCCAGCAGCGGTTCCAGCCAGCGTTCCTTTTGTTCCTCGGTGCCGTAGCGCTCCAGCACTTCCATATTGCCGGTATCGGGCGCGGAGCAGTTGAACACCTCCGACGACATGGGATAGCGCCCCATGAGCTCCGCCAGATAGGCGTAGTCGACATTGGTCAGGCCGGCACCCCGGGGGCTTTCCGGCAGAAAGAAATTCCACAGGCCAGCGGCTTTGGCCTTGGCCTTGAGTTCTTCCATGATGGGTGCGGGCTGCCAGCGGTCACCGTCAGCGATCTGGGCGGCGAACAGGCTTTCGTTGGGCACAATGTGTTCGTCAATGAAGGCTTTGATATCTTCAAGCAATGGCCGGACTCTGTCGGATATACCGAGATCCATGTGGCTCCCCCTGTGATTGGAATATGGGCCGAAGTGATTGGTGCCACGGGGATATCCCCCGGTAGGCACAATCTGTTGTATGAATTGAGCGCCCGGGATACTAATACAGCCGAAAGTCCGATGCCATCAGGGAAGGGCGCAGGTACCAGGGTGCATTTGGCCCCTGCTGGTACCAGGGTCCGTTTTGTCATTATGATCGGGTCAATCGATTTCAGGCGTCACGACAGGTCTGACAATGACCGGGCTGGCCCGCATTGTCGGCTGTCGGGGCCGATCAGTTTTTTTCAATCGGGAGAGATCGGATGAGCGAAGACAGGCAGCAGGCGCTGATGGCGCTGATGAAGGCAGCAGAGCAGGGCATGACCATGGCCTATCACGCCCAGCGCAGGCCGGACAAGCTGGCGGTGATTTCACCCCTGGGCGAGTGCACCTTTGCCCAGGCCAACGCCCATGCCAACCAGCTGGTACGGCTGTTTCGCAGTCGCGGGATTCAGGCCGGTGATGCCATTGCGCTGGTGCTGCGTAACCGGCCGGAATTCGTCGAGGCAGTCGCCGCCGCGCAGCGTAGCGGTCTACGCTTTACACCCGTGAACTGGCATCTGAAGCCAGAGGAGGCGGGCTACGTTATCGATAATTGTGAAGCCAAGGTGGTGATCTTTGATGGCAGCCTGGACTCAGCCGTAGAAACCATGAGCCATGCGCCCAACTGCAAATTACGGCTGATGGTGGGCGGCAGTGCACCTGGCTTTGAAGACTATGCCGCTGCTATCGCCGGGTTCGACAGTGCAGATATTGAGGATCCGGTACGCGGTTCCCAGATGCTGTACACCTCAGGTACCACGGGTCGACCGAAAGGCGTGTTCCGTCGCACACCGCCGGCACTGGTGCCGCCGGGCACCGCGCTGACCGGGACTCAGGCCGCTGATGGTTCGCAGACGGCGCGGCAACGTGCCGCCGCGTACAACCCGGATACGGATCGTTGTCTGTGCACGGGCCCGGCTTATCACGCGGCGCCGTTGGCATTCAACATCCAGGCACCACTGGCCGCTGGTGTGGGTGTGGTGTTTATGGACAAGTGGGATGCCGAAGAGGCTCTGCGCCTGATTGATCACTACAAGATTACCCACACCCATATGGTCGCCACCATGTTTCATCGTCTGCTGCAGCTCGATGATGCGGTGAAGCGTAAATATGATTTGTCCAGTCTGCGCTACCTGTTGCATGGCGCGGCGCCCTGCCCGGTGCATGTTAAACAGGCCATGATGGACTGGGTGGGTCCGATTATTTTCGAATACTACGCAGCCACTGAAGGCGGAGCAGGCATTGCCATTGGCCCTGAGGAGTGGCTGCGCAAGCCCGGCAGCGTGGGCAGGATACCCATGCCTGGCAGCGTGCTGGTGCTGGACGATGACGGCCAGGAGGTGCCTGCCGGAGAAACCGGCACCGTTTTCTTCAAGGCGCCGGATCAGGGCCGGTTTGAATACTACAAGTCCCCGGAAAAAACGGCGGAGAGCTATAAAGGGGATTATTTCACCCTCGGTGATATGGGCTATGTGGATGCCGATGGTTACCTGTTTCTTACCGGCCGCAGCGCGGAAACCATTATCTCCGGCGGTGTGAACATCTATCCCCAGGAAATCGACGATGTGCTGCTGCAGCATCCGGCGGTGCAGGATGTCTGCACCATAGGTGTGCCGAATGAGGAGTGGGGTGAAGAGGTGAAGTCGGTAGTCATGTTGGTGCCGGGGCAAGCCGCTTCCGCTGAGATGGCACAGACCCTGCTGGCCTTTGCCAAGGCCAATCTGCCGGGTTTCAAGGTGCCACGCAGCATTGATTTCGCCGCTGACCTGCCACGTATGCTCAGTGGCAAGATCCAACGCCGTCTGGTGCGGGCGCCTTATTGGGCGGGTCGTGACAAACAAATCTGAGGCCTGAGTTGCAACTGAAGGAATCCTGATGCTTGCTGTAGTTTTGCCGGGTATGTCCCGGCACTTGTTGCCGCTTGCGGCGCGCTGCCTGCATACCGTCGGCTGCGTGCTGCTGACGTTGCTCATTTCGCTGTGCGTTGCGTTAACGCCAACCGTTGTCCTTGGGGCAACCCCGGCCGCCGTGGAAGGCAGCCGGGGTATGGTCAGCTCACGCTCGGCCTTGGCGTCGGCCGTGGGTGCCCAGGTGCTGCGCGATGGCGGTAATGCCATCGATGCTGCCGTGGCCACGGGTTTCGCGTTGGCCGTGACCTATCCGTCGGCGGGCAATCTGGGCGGCGGTGGCTTTATGGTGATTCGCCTGGCGGACGGCCGGGTGGTGACCAATGACCATCGGGAAACGGCTCCCGCTGCCGCACATCGGGACATGTATCTGGATGCGGACGGCGCAGTGATTCCGGAACTGTCCACCCATTCTCATTTGGCAGTGGGTGTGCCGGGCACGGTGGACGGGCTGCTGGCGGTATTGGCGCGCTATGGCAGTAAGACCCGCCAGGAGCTGCTGGCACCTGCGATCCGGCTGGCGGAAGAGGGTTTTCCGGTACCACCGGACATGGCGCGGGATTTTGCCCGCCATGCCGAACACTTTGCCCGCTATCCCGGCAGTCGTGCACAATTTTTCAATGCTGAGGGTCAGCCGTTGGCGGCAGGCGAGTTGCTACGGCAACCGGATTTGGCAGCCACCTTAAGACGCATCGCGGCCCAGGGTCGCGCCGGTTTTTATGCAGGTGAAACGGCCGATCTGCTGGTGGCGGAGATGGCCCGGGGAAATGGCCTGATCACCCACGAGGATCTGCGCAACTACCGTTCCGTATGGCGCGAGCCGGTGCAGGGCAGTTACCGTGGCTACACCCTATACTCCATGCCGCCGCCTTCATCCGGCGGCGTGCTGCTGCTGCAGATGCTGAACATGCTGGAGCCCTATGACCTGAACGCCATGGGCTATGGCAGCGCGGATGCCATTCATATCATGGTGGAGGCGGCGCGCCGCGCCTACGCGGACCGCGCTGAGCATCTGGGGGATCCGGATTTCGTTGCGGTACCCGTGGCGCAGCTGCTGGATAAGGCCTACGCCCGGCAGCGTTTCGCCGACTTCGATCGAGACAAGGCCACGCCCTCCAGCGCCGTGGGTGCTGGCAGCTGGCCGACGGAAGCCCTGGAGACCACCCATGCCTCGTTCATGGATGCAGCGGGCAATGCGGTGGCCTATACCACCACGCTGAATCTGTCCTACGGCGCCAAAATGGTGGTGCAGGGCGCCGGTTTTCTGCTGAACAATGAAATGGATGATTTTTCGGCCAAGCCCAATGTGCCCAACGCCTATGGTTTGATAGGTGGGGAAGCCAATGCCATCGCGCCAGGCAAGCGCATGCTCAGCTCCATGACGCCCACCATCATTACCAAGGACGGCGAGCCCTGGTTGGTGACAGGATCGCCAGGTGGCAGCACCATCATCATGACGGTGTTGCAGGTGGTGGTGAACGCCATTGACCATGGTATGGGCGTAGCCGATGCCGTGGGACGACCCAGATTTCACCACCAATGGCAGCCGGATGTGATCACTTACGAAGCGCTGGGCATTTCCCCGGACACCCTGGCGCTGCTGCGCGCACGCGGTCACAACAACCTGCGCGCACTGGGCCCCGGGCGCGGCATGGGAGACGCCAACTCCATCATGTATCGCGATGGCCGCTTTTACGGCACCAGCGACCCACGCAACCTGGGCGGTGCGGTTGGGCTTTGAACGCAAACCGGCCAAAAAGCCCCTGTTATTGGGGCAAAAATATTTTTTCCAAGGACTTTGAAAATCTCCGCCGACCCCTATCTAAGGCTGCGTAGACAACGTCAGGTGGCTGACGCAACGCGATGCAGGAGGTGGATATGAGTCTGGCGGTATGGAACCCAGTCCGGGAGCTGGATGAAATTCTGAACAAGCTGAGCCGGGTCCCGGCCGGCGACAACAACATCTGGGGCGAGACCCTGGCCTCTGCCGACTGGATGCCCGCAGTAGACATCCGGGAGACGGATGCTGAGTACCAGATCGAGCTGGAATTGCCCCAGATCAGCCCGGAGGCCGTGCAGGTGACCTTCCGCGATGGTGTACTGGGGGTGACCGGCGAGCGCAAGTTCGAGAAGGAAACCCAGGGCAAGGTACACCGGGTGGAACGCCGTTATGGGCGCTTTGCCCGCAGTTTCCGCCTGCCGGAAACGGCGGATGAAAACCGCATTGAAGCCCGCGCCCGGGATGGCGTGCTGTACTTGACCATTGCCAAGCGGGAAGAGGTGAAACCCAAGACCATCCAGGTCCAGGTCAGCAGCTGAGTCCCATTGCGCTGACAAGCTAACCGGCCCGGGGGCCCGCCCACGTGGGGGTGACCCGGGGTTTTTTTTCGGGAGGTTAAAACAGCGCGGGGTATTTTGGGGCAGGCGGATTTTATAACGAGGGGCGGTGGAGGATAAACAAAAGAAACGGGA
>JBJHDG010000107.1:0-7873 GCA_050486425.1 Pseudomonadales bacterium
ACGCCGTGCAACGCAGCGATCTCGGCGTTCGACGAACCGGCGAGCAGACCCACGAGCACCTCCGCCTCACGAGGGCTGAGACCGGCTGGGTGGTCCCGCGTCTGGCGTCGTGGACCCCGCGGGATCCCTCTCGCTCCGAGGTGCACCAAACGCTCACGCGCTCGCTGTCCGGCCGCACGAGCACCGAGCGTGTCGAACGCGACCGCAGCGACGCGCACGTCGTCGGCGTCGCTGCTCTCGGCAGAGGCACGGGCAGCCTCGAACGGGCAACCGAGCGCCGACCAAGCCGCTGCCGCCTCACGCGCACGGCCGAGGCACTGCAGCGCGAACGGCTCGGCGACGTAGCTGGGCAGGTCGCCGCCGGCACCGGCTCGATGCAACCAGTAGGTGATCTCCCCGACGAACCATGGGTGCTGCGCGCGCAGGGCCATGGGCAGGGCGGCCAGCGCCTCGTCGCGTACCCGCTCCAGGTCGCCGTCGTACCACGCAGCCTCGGCGCGCGCCGCCCGCACCGGAGCCACGCGCTGGAGGGTGTTCGTGCGCGTCGCCAGCGCGAGCGCCTCGTCGAGGGCGGCCGCGGCTTCAGGGTCGCCGCGGCGCACGCGCAGTCGGCCGAGAGCGACGAGGGTCATGATGCGCGCGATCGTCGACACGGAGCTGCGCCTCAGCGTGCGATCGACGGTCGCGGCCGCCGCGTCCCAGTCGCCGCGGTACAGCTGCGTCATGCCGAGCCAGGCGAGGGCGTACGACGCGACGGCGTCAAGGTCGCTCCGCTCCGCGAGGTCGAGACCCGTTCGCAGGTGCCGCTCCGCTTCGTCGAACCGATGGAGCTCGCCGGCTCCCGAGCCACGCATGATGTGAACGTTGGCGAGCATGGCGCCGAAACCGTGGGCGTGAGCGAGCGTGATGGCGCGCTCGTAGTGATCGGCGTAGTTCGCGTCGCCTCGGAGCATGAGTGACGCTCCGACGGTGTTGTGTGCGGACGTGAGCACGCGGTGGTCACCGAGCGCCGTGGCGAGCTCGATCGTCCTGTGCCCCCACTCGATCGCGGCGTCGATGTCTCGGTCGAGCATGCGGAGCGACGCACGCACGTGATAGGCGCGCGCCAACGCACCCCCGGTGGGGAGTCGTTCGAGCACCTCGATGGCCTCGGCGATGGCCGCCTCTGCGGCGTCGTTCTCCCCCATGCCGACCGACATGCGTGCCACGTCGGACAGGAGCTCACCCCAACGGTCCGGGCGATCGGCGGCACGCCACCGTTCGATCGCGGTTCGGAACGCGGCGAGAGCATCGAGGTCGCGACCGACGACGTCGCACTCTCGTGCGTAGGCGACCAGCACCTCCGTGTGCTCGTCGTCCGGGAGGCGGTGGAGATGCGGCAGCGCCCGCACGTACTGCGCCCAGGCTTCGCGATGGGCGCCGAGTGCGGCCGCTTGCCGTCCCGCGGCAGACGCCAGGCGCGCCACCGCATGCATCAAAATGGCTTCACGGAAAGTCGGACCCTTGCGCGCGCGCCCTTTCAGATACATGGGCGCCTCCATATGCACGAAGGGCAGGGGGACAAACTCGGTAAAGCCGCCGGTACGGCTTTGCAACTCACGGATACCCAGCAGATGCCGGGCCCAGTGCACGGGTTGCTCCACATGACCGTACATGATGGTGGCTGTGGTGCGCAGGCCAATACCATGGGCCGCTTCCATAACGCTGAACCACTGCGCGCTGTTGATCTTGTCCGGGCAGAGCAGGGCGCGAATCTCGTCATCGAGAATTTCCGCCGCCGTGCCGGGCAGGGTGCCGAGGCCAGCCGCCTGCAATTGCTGCAAAAATGCGGTGACGGAAATCCGCAGGGTTTGCGCACCGTGCCAAACTTCCAGTGGTGAAAAAGCGTGCACATGAATCTCCGGCGCCGCCGCTTTGGTGGTGCGCAGAATTTCCAGGTAGGTGTTGCCATCGTACTCGGGATGAATGCCGCCCTGCATGCACACTTCCGTGGCGCCGCGTTCCCAGGCTTCCCGGGTGCGGCGCGCGATTTCTTCCATGCTCAGGTCATAGGGGCGTCCGCGCAGATTCTCGGCCAGCTTGCCTTTGGAGAAGGCGCAGAACTGGCACTTGAAGTAGCAGATATTGGTGTAGTTGATATTGCGGTTCACCACATAGTTCACCTGTTCCCCACAGGTTTGCCGGCGCAGGGCATCAGCGGCCTGGGTGACGGCGCTGAAATCATCCCCCCGTGCTTGGAACAGGCGCACGATCTCGGCTTCATCAAGGGTTTGCCCCGCGCTGGCGCGTGCCAGGATCGCAGCCACATCAGTGCTGACCCGGCGAGGTTTGGTGCTGATGGCGGCCACCAGGGCCGGTGGCGGTGTGATGTCTTCACCCGGTGACCAGTCATCCGTGCGCGGCAGGCCATCGGCATCCACCAGTTGCAGTACGCTGCTGTGCAGGTTGCTGCTGAGCCAGGTGTCTGGTTGCTGCACATAGGCTGGATAGATGGTGAGGCGTTCCTGCAAATATTTGCCGCTGGCTGCAGTTTCCCGGGCCAGTTCATCCAAATGCGGCCAGGGTGCTTCCGGATTGACGTAGTCGGGCGTTACCGGTGAGACACCACCCCAATCATTGATGCCGGCGGCAATAATTTGCGGCAGTACGCCGGGAGAGAGATTGGGCGGCGCTTGAATACTCATATGGGCGCCAAAAATGATGCGCGCCACGGCGACGGTCCAAAGCAACTCGCTCAGATCAGGCTCAGGTGCACGCGCCATTTTCGTGCCGGGCTTGGCGCGAAAGTTCTGGATGATGACTTCCTGAATATGACCATGCTGCTGGTGCACCTGACGGATGGCCAGCAAGGATTCAATGCGCTCCCGCCGGGTTTCGCCGATGCCGATGAGAATGCCGCTGGTAAAGGGCACGCGCTCGGCACCCGCTAACGCCAGAGTTTGCAAACGTACGGCGGGCACTTTATCCGGTGAGCCATGATGCGGCATGCCTTTGGCCAGCAATCGTTCCGAGCTCGACTCCAGCATGATGCCCATGGACGGCGCCACCCTGCGCAGCTGTTGCAATTCCGCCGCCGTCAAGTTGCCTGGATTCAAATGCGGCAGCAGCCCGGTTTCCCGCAGCACAGCCTCGGCGCAGGCATGCAGATATTCAACGGTGCTGGCATAACCCATGGCGGCCAGCGCTTCCCGGGCGGCGCGGTATCTGAGTTCAGGTTTTTCCCCCAGCGTAAACAGCGCTTCCTTGCAGCCGGCGGCAGCGCCTTGACGAGCAATGTCGAGCACAGCCTCCAGGCTCAAATAAGCGGCTTGCTGCTGGCGTGGTGTGGTGGCAAAGGTGCAGTAGTGACACACATCCCGACACAGGTGCGTCAGGGGAATGAATATCTTTCTGGAATAGGTGATCAGATTGGCAAAACCCTGATCCCGTAGCTGCGCCGCAGTTTCCGCCAGCAGCCGGGTATCTGTAACCTCAGCCAGACTCAACGCCTGTGTAGCATCGGGCAGCACGCCTGCGCGTGCTGCGGCCAGTAGTTGCGTGATCGCACTGTTCATGAATCATTCCTGCCGGATATAAGAATTCTGTGCCAACCCGAGTTCCTGCAAACAGCGAGCGGTAGCGCCACCGGCGCCCAGCGTCAGCAAACGTTGCAGATCCTCCGGCTTGTCGATGTCCAGGCCGAGTTTGGTGCTGGGCATGATGCAGGGCGTAACGCCAATGCTGTAGGCGGCATCCAAATGGGGTTTGAAACTCTGGCCGTTGAACTGGTAGCGGATCAGATTGGGTGGTGTGGAGACAATGCAGTTGGTCCCGGCGCCCGCCTGATCCGGCACCAGGGTGAGGGCGTGGCCGCCACCGTCGCGCAGACTTTGCTGGTGCTGGTGCAGGATACGCGTCAGTTCCTCGGCGCTGCACAGTGGCAAGTCCGCATGCAGTATCAGGGTGCCGGTGGCGCCCTGGTTGGCCACCAGCAAGCCGCTGGCGTTTTGCACCGCGGTGGATAAATCCGCATCCGCCGCTTCCTGATACAGCAGCGCGCCAAAACGCTCCGCCCAAGCCGCAGCACTGGGTTCCCGGGACACCAGCAAAATACCCGCGAGCCAGTCACATTGACGCAAACTGCTGAGCACATCCGTCAGCATGGCCTGCATCAAGGCTGCTCGCTGTGCCGCCGACAGCACCGCCGCCAGGCGTTGTTTGGCCTGGGCAAAGGGTTTCAGCGGTACGATGGCCCACATGGCAACTCCTGTCGGTCAGCGACCCAGCGCCTGGATGCAAGCCAGTACTTGCCGCGCCAACCTGACCTTGTCGTCCAAACTTAGCATGACGCTGTCAGCGGCCCAAGCCTGCAGGCCCAGGGCACGCACTGCTGCGCATTGCTCCGCATCCTGGGTATCCAGCACAAAGCCATCCAGGCAATCGGCATAATGTTCAGCCACTGCCGTTGCACACACCGGCAACCCCAATTCCTGCATCATTTTTGCTGCCGGCCCTTTCAATGCCTGGCCGGCAACAATCGGGGATACCGCAATCACCGGTACTTGCAATGCGGCCAGTTGCTGACGCAAGTCTGCGACCGCCAGGATGGGATCCATACTCACATAGGGATTGGATGGACACAGAATCACCCCGCGTAGTGCCGGATCTCTGAGCAGCGCCGCCAACGCAGGATTCAGTGTGGCGCTGTCCACACCCTGAAAATGAAAACCTTGCACCGCCGGCGCTGCGCGCATGCGCACAAAATAATCCTGAAAGGCCAGCTCCCCTTGCGCGGTTTGCACCCGTGTTTGCAGGGGATCATCGGTGATGGGATAGATAGGGTGCGCCACACCCAGTTGCTGCGCCAGTTGTGCCACCACCTGGGTGAGGCTGGCGCCCTGGCGCAGCAATTGCGTGCGCTGGACATGCGTGGCCAGATCCCGATCACCCAGATTGAACCAGTCCGGGCCATTGAGCTCACGCAGCGCGGCCATGAAGTGCCAGCTTTCATCGCGCCGGCCCCAACCGGTGTCCGGATTGTTTTCACCGGCGAGGGTGTAGAGCAAGGTGTCGATATCCGGGCTGATATGCAGACCCAGATGCGTGAAGTCATCCGCCACATTCACTGCAAACGCCAGTTGCGTCGGCCCCAGCAGTTGGCTCAAGCCCAGCGCCAGCTTGGCACCGCCCACACCGCCGGTGAGTGCCAGGTATTTGCCGGGATAGGTTGGTGTTGACATCAGCGGAACAGATCTTCTGCCAACGGCCGGATAATGTCGCGCGCAGACTGCGTGCTGTCTTCGGGTGAAAAGCCGCGCACCAACGCCAGTGGCGTGCGCTCGTCCGTTTCTCCCATGAGCAGGGTGGCCATGCCGGCGATGGCATCCACGCGGTTGATCATGGTGACCTTCAGCTCCCGGCCAAAGCTGTCCAGCTGTCCGCGCCGATCGTCGATCACGCTGACACCGGCGCAACCAATGGCGCAGCCCACTGTGCCCAGGCGCCAGGGCCGGTTCATGCTGTCGCTGATAATGATGCCCAGCTGACAGTCGTAGGTTTGCATCAACACCGTGCGCAACGCGCGGGCCGACGCATCCGGATCTTCCGGCAGCAGCAGCACGGTCTCACCACCTTCATGTTCGATGTTCGAGCGATCGATGCCGGCATTGGCGCCAACGATGCCCAGGCGATGGCGCATAATCATCACGCCAGGTTTTTTGCGCACCACTTCCGTGGATTCACGCAGCAGCAATTCCACCAGTTCCGGTTCTTTTTCAGTTTCCGCTGCCAGCGCCAGCGCTGCGGCCGAAGGCACAACCTGATCCAGTCTTACCAGCCGGCCTTCCGCCTTGGAGACGATCTTTTGCGCCACTACTAAAATGTCGCCGTCGACGGGCTTGAGATTGGCGGTATCCAGCGCGGTTTGGATCAGTGTGGGCAGATCATCGCCCGGTTGCACCATGGGCAGGCCGGGCACTACCTGAATACTGATGGTTGGCATACATCAATGGCCCTGGCCCACAATGCGGATGCCCGCGTGCTCCAGCAGCTTGCTGCGATTGATTTGAATCAGCACTGAGGTGAGGGCTTCGGCGGCCGCAGCATTCTCGATGGGGCCAGCGTGCCAGCCGCGCATGCCGGCTTCGCTGACCAACTGGATCACCCGCTCACGAGCCTCTTTTTTATTGCCGCACACCAGTACATCGCATTCGATCTGTACGTCCTGTTGCAACAGATCCGCGGCAATATTTTGAAACGCCGACACCACCGCGACTGCATCACCGAGGAATTCCTGTGCGCGCTTGCCAGCGGAACCTTCGGCGGGCAGCTGTACCGTGCCCACCTTGGGTGGCATCAGGGGTACAGTGACATCGATGAGGATTTTGCCAGCAAGACCGGCGCGAACGCTGTCCAGGGTGCTGAGCTGATGCGCGAAGGGCACGGTCAGCACCACCAGTGAACCCGCGGCAGCGGCGGCCGCATTCTCCATGGCCTGGGCGGGTGTGTCTGGGCTGATACGACTCAGTTCCGCCACGGCGGCCTGGGCTTTTTCCAAGGTACGCGACCCAATGATGATGCGGTGCCCGGCCCGGGCCCAGCGGATGGCCAGACCGGTGCCCAAGGCACCGGTGCCGCCCAGAATCGCAATGGTTTCTGTTTGCGCCATGGTCAATTGCTTCCGTAAATGACAAGCGGCGCAGTATAGCAGGGGGTGGCCAGCGTTTTGCTGGCCGCTTTATCCAGGCTGTGGTTTCAAGCCGGGGTTTGCACCTCGGCATCCAGGTTGCGGCCTTCGCAGAAGGCTTTGAATTCCTGTTCCAGCGGCGCCAGGTCCAGTTCTTTCGGCAATTCCACCCACATTTCCAGATTGAACACCTGGGTGCCGGTATGGGCGGCACGGCTGGTTTGGGTCTCCAGCTCCCGGATATTGATGTTGCGGGCAGAGAAAAAACTCGCCACTGCCTGCACGATGCCGGGATGATCCATGGCTTCCACCCGCACCAGTGCCGGCCGGGTGCCGGGTTCGCTGCGGTCGGTGGTATAGCGGAACAGACAGGCAAAGTCCGCGGCTTGGGCCAGCTTGGCCAGCTCATGCTCCAGGGATTGCAGGGCCGCCGCCGCGCCAGAGACGGCCATCAGCACGGCAAATTCCCCGCCCAGCACCGTCATGCGGCTGTCTTCGATATTCAGGGTCAGGCCCGTGATCAGTTCCGAGAGCTGATTGACGATGCCCGGACGGTCCCGGCCGATGGTGGAAATAACCGCTTTGGCCATGGCCAGACTCCTTGCCTGTGTTATTGGGCCTGCTCCCGCATCAGCCGGATTACGTCATCACTGATGTCCGCTTCCACGCCGGTGCGCAGCCAGGCAATGGCGCTGGCGTCCAACACCATGTCCAAGCCCCTCGCGGCGGCCACTTGCTCAATTTTTTCACCCAGCTGATCCAGCAGTCGTGCCCGCTCTTCCCCTTGGCGGCGGCGCAGGCGCTCATTGAGGGCATCGCTGCGGCGTTGACCCTCCTCCATGCGCTGTTGGAAGCGGCCGACGGCTTGGCCGAACTGCTCGCGGCTCATGATGGACTCATCCCGGCGCAGCTGTGCCTCGGTTTCCTCCAGCTCCTGCTCCAGAGACTGGATGGCGGCAATTTCCTCGCCAAACTCGGCTTCCAGCGCCCGGGAGACCTGTTCCCGCTGGGGAATGCGCTCAAAGATGGCGGCAACATTGACGACACCGATTTTCAGGCCTTCTGCCTGTGCGCTGGTGATGCTGCCAAGGCTGAGCAGCAGGGTCAGGGTTAACAGGTTGGCAATTCGTGTACTCAAGCAATCCTCCTCGGTCTTTATCCTGGCGGTTCACCGGCCTGGTGGGGGCGCTGCGCCGGCGGCGCAAGCGG
>JBJHDG010000108.1:0-7868 GCA_050486425.1 Pseudomonadales bacterium
CCGAGCAGGTGGGCAATGCCATTCTGATCAAGTTCAACCAGATCGGCTCTTTGAGTGAAACTCTGGCGGCTATCCATATGGCCCAGCAGGCGGGCTTTGGCGTGGTAATCTCGCACCGTTCCGGGGAGACTGAGGACACCACCATTGCCGATCTCGCGGTGGGTACCGGGGCCGGGCAGATCAAGACCGGCTCCCTGTGCCGTTCCGACAGGGTGGCGAAATATAATCGATTGCTTAGAATCGAAGAGGAATTGGGCTCCCTTGCGCGCTATCCCGGGCGCAGTGCCCTACAACGCTGATCGCCGCCCAGGGAAAGGGCTGCGCCGGAGGTTTGGATGCGCCTGCTGGTGATTGCTGGTTTCGTGGTGTTGCTGCTGTTGCAGCATAGCTACTGGTTTGGCGATTCCGGCTATTTCAAGCAGCGCGCGTTGCAGCAGCAACTGGCTGCCCAGCAGGCGCAGATGGCCAAGGTGGCGGCCCGGAATCATGCCCTCAGTGCCGAGGTCGCCGGTTTTCGTTTGGATGGTGGCCGGCAGGCGGTGGAAGCCAGGGCCCGTTCAGAACTGGGCATGGTGCGTGCTGGCGAAACTTTTTTCCTGCTCATTGAGCCCTGATTCCAGTCGATCTGTTGTCGAGCCCGCCCGTTGCTTCCGCAGTTTCCCCGTGCCTTGCCTGCCCTGTCGGTACAGGGTGTTATTCGCAGCACGCCAGAAGACTTCCAGGTGGAAGAGGTGCTGGCACTGCCCTTCAGCGACCAGGGTGAACACCTCTACCTTTGGGTGCAGAAATCCGGCGCCAACACCCGCTGGGTGGCTGCGCAGTTGGCCCGCCATTATGGCGTGGCAGTAACGGATGTTGCCTACGCTGGTTTGAAAGACCGGCATGCGTTGACCTGGCAGTGGTTCAGCCTGCGCCTGCCCGGGACGACGCTACCGGCGCCGCCTGTGCATCCGGAATTCCAGGTGCTGGCGCAGCGGCGGCACAAGTACAAGCTGCGCACGGGCGAGCATCTGGGCAACCGGTTTCGGTTGCGCATCCGTGATTTGCGCGGCGATTTGGCGGGGCTAACCGAGCGGGTATCGGGTTGGGGGGAAGCCTGCAGATTGCCGAATTATTTCGGGCCCCAGCGCTTTGGCCGGGCGGGCAATAATCTGACGGCCGCCAGTGCCTGGTTGTTGCAGGCTGGCGCCGCACCCCGGCGAGCGGATCGTGGCATCTTGCTGTCGGCAGCCCGGGCGCTGCTGTTCAATCAGGTGCTGGCGTACCGCGTGCTGCAGCAGAACTGGTGCACGCCAGTGCCGGGTGAATTGCTGCTGGACGGACTGCCCAGCGGTCCGCTCTGGGGGCGTGGTCGCAGTGGCCTGTATGGCCAGGCGGCGGCACTGGAGCAGGCCGCACTGCGTGCGTTTCAGCCTTGGTGTCAGGCGCTGGAGCAGCAGGGGTTGCATCAGGACAGGCGTAGCTTGGTGCTCATACCCGAGGGGTTTAGCGCAGCCTTCGAGGATAGGGATCTGTGCCTTAGCTTTACGCTGGCCAGCGGTCAGTTCGCCACCAGCGTGCTGGCGGAGTTGGGTGACTGGCTGGATGTTTTTCAGGCGACAGCCAGCGGCAGCGGATAAACTGCCGGGTATCTGGTCCGGGCGATCAGGGTGGAGAAGTGCATGAGTGGTTTTGATCTGACGGGTATTGGCATGACGTCCCAGCGTACCCGCAATCGCCTGGTGGAGCGGTTGCGGGAAAAGGGCATTCATGACGAAGCCGTACTGGGCGTGATTGGTCAGGTGCCGCGGCATATTTTTGTCGACGAAGCCCTGGCGCAGCGCGCCTATGAAGATACGGCCCTGCCGATTGGCAACAACCAGACCATCTCGCAGCCCTTCATCGTGGCCTTGATGACGCAAACGCTGCTCAACCAGCCGCGGGAGCGAATTTTGGAAGTGGGCACAGGTTCCGGGTACCAGACGGCGGTGTTGGCGGCGTTGGTAAAGCGGGTGTACACGGTGGAGCGTATTGCGGCGTTGATCGAGCGCGCCAAGGAAAGGTTCAAGGCGCTGAAGCTGCGCAATGTTTACGTGAAGTTTGCCGATGGCAATCTGGGTTGGCCGGAGCAGGCACCCTTTGACGGCATTATGGTTACCGCTGGTGCCCGCCTGGTGCCGGAAGCCTTGAAACAGCAGCTGGCGGAAGGTGGGCGCATGGTGATTCCGGTGGGACAGGATTCCCTGCAACAACTGTTGGTGATCGATCGCACCGCAGAGGGCTTTGTCGAAACCAGCATTGAAGCCGTGCGCTTTGTACCGCTGCTGAGCGGTGTGGTGGACTGATGGCTGAACGTGGCCCGGGACATTGGCTGGGGCTCTATGCCAAAGGTGCGGCCATGGGCGTGGCGGAAGTCATTCCCGGTGTTTCCGGCGGCACCATCGCTTTTATTACGGGTATCTATCCAGAGCTGCTACGTACTCTGGCCCAGCTGCATCCTGGCGCACTGCCGGTGCTCTGGCGCCAGGGTATCGGGTATTTCTGGCGGGTTTTTAACCTGAATTTTCTCCTGGTGTTGGGCCTGGGTATGCTCTCCAGCCTGGTACTGCTGGCGCAATTGCTGCAGCACCTGCTGGCCACGGTCCCGATTTTGGTGTGGGCGTTTTTCTTTGGCTTGATCCTGGCGTCCTGCATCGATATCGGCCGGCAGAATACGCTTTGGCATCTGGCCACTTCGGGTGCGCTCGGATTAGTGCTGGGTCTGGGTTTGGCGCTGCTGGCGCCGGCACAGCAGTTGGAACCCGGTAATCTGCTGCTCTTTGTGGGTGGCGCCATTGCCATTACGGCCTGGCTGCTGCCGGGGGTTTCCGGCAGTTATCTGTTGTTGCTCATGGGATTGTATCCCGCCTTTGTGGCGGCGGTGGCTGGCATGCAGCTTGCGGTACTGCTGGTGCTGGGCAGCGGCATGCTGGTGGGGCTGATGTTGTTCGCCCAGGTGCTGGCCTGGTTGTTGCGGCATTACTACTACCCCTTGCTGGCACTACTGACCGGCTTTATGGGGGGGTCGCTGCTTACGCTGTGGCCATGGCGCACCCCGCGGGCCGATGGTGGGCAGCCGGTGATGCCTTGGATCTATGCCAGGCTGACCCAGGACGATCCGCTGCTGGGTTGGGCCTTGGCCTGTTTGCTGCTGGGCATGCTCACGGTTTACCTGTTGACCCTGGTACGGCAGCCGGCTTCACCCGCACCTGCGCCTGGCCATGAATCCGTTACCTAAACGCGCTGGTCTGCTGTTGCTGTTGTTGTTGGCGGCCTGTCAGGCGCCAGCACCACCGCCTGTGGTGGAACGCTCCACGGGCATGGGCACCACGGCCAGTGGTCGTCAGGTGCCGGATCAGCGTGCCACCCACTATCGGGTACAGGCTGGCGATACTTTGTATTCCATTGCCTGGCGCTTTGGCCAGGACTATCGGGAACTGGCCGCCCGCAATGGCATCGGGCCGCCGTATCGCATTTATCCCAATCAGGAACTGGTGTTGCGCGGACCAGTGCCGGCAGCACCGGCCGGCCGGCCGCCGGCATCCGCCACCGTGCCACAGCCCGGGGCGCGGCCAGCGCCCCAGCCGCAACCCCAGCCGCAGCCACAACCCCCGCAGCGACCGCCATCAACGGCTCAGCCAGCGCTGCCGTCAAGCCCATCTGCCACCGCGGCCGGTCCCTGGCAGTGGCCAGCGCAGGGGGAAATTCTGCGTGATTTTGGTGGCAGCAACAGGGGCATCGACATGCAGGTCCCCGCTGGCCGCCGGGTGGTCAGTGTGGCGGCGGGAGAGGTGGTGTACGCCGGCGCTGGACTGCGCGGCTATCGGCATCTGGTCATTGTCAAACATGATGCCCGCTACCTCAGCGCCTACAGCTTCAATGACCAGATGCGGGTGCGGGAAGGTGAAAACATTAAAGCTGGCGCCCTATTGGCCGACATAAGCAGTACAGGGCCCAGTGCCAACCTGAGATTTGAAATCCGCCTGGACGGCAACCCTATTGACCCCAGGCAGGTACTGCGCTGAGGCAGGCATTGGCCCCTGACAGCCATTCAAGACGAACAGGTGGACACTATGCTCAGGGAAGAACAGCGCACCGGCCGCGCCCCCTCAGGCCAGCAAGTACCCGTCGGCCAATTTGAATCCGCTGATGCCACCCAACTCTACCTGCAGGAAATCGGCCATGCGCCGCTGCTCAGTGCCGAGGAGGAGCAGCAGCTTGGCCGCGCCCTGCAACTGGGGGACCAGGCCGCCCGTAAACGCATGATCGAAAGCAACTTGCGGCTGGTGGTAAAGATTGCCCGCCGCTATCTGCATCGTGGCCTGCCGCTGCTGGATCTGGTGGAAGAGGGCAACCTGGGGCTGATTCACGCCGTGGAGAAATTCGATCCCGAGCGTGGCTTTCGTTTCTCCACCTATGCCACCTGGTGGATCCGGCAGAACATCGAGCGCGCCATCATGAATCAGGCGCGCATCATTCGTTTGCCGGTACATGTGTTGAAGGAACTCAACCAGGTGCTACGCGCCGCCCGGGAGCTGGAGCAAAAAACCAATCGTGAACCTACGGCCGAAGCTATCGCCACCTTGCTGCAGAAGCCGGTGAGCGATGTGCAGCAGCTGCTCGCGGTCAGTGTGCGGGTGGATTCCATGGATCAGCAGCTGGGGCGTGCTCAGGATGATTTTACCCTCATGGATGTGACCGAGGACGCGGCCTGTCCGGATCCGCTGCAGGCCATGATGAACGATGGTTTGCTGGCCAAGCTGGAGCAGCGCTTGGGTGCACTGCCGGAGCGGGAGCAGGAAATCCTGTGCCGGCGTTTTGGCCTGCGGGGTTATCCGGCCGCGACCCTGGAAGCGGTAGGAAAGGATATGGGGTTGACCCGGGAACGGGTGCGGCAGGTGCAGAATCAGGCGCTGGCCATGTTGAAAACGGCTTTGGCCAGCGAAGGCCTGGATCGGGCAGCCGTACTTGGGTAGCGGCTGCCCGGGGTGGGTGGCAGCTGGTGCTTAGCGTTCCAGGTGCTGGCGTTTGCCCGGCACGCCGTCCCACTGCTCATGATCCGCCAGCGGATCTTTCTTCTCGGTGATATTTGGCCAAACTTCCGCCAGTTCCCGATTCAGCGCCAGAAATTCTTCCTGCTCCGGGGGTAATTCATCTTCCGAGAAAATCGCGTTGACCGGACACTCGGGTTCGCACAGGGCGCAGTCGATGCACTCGTCCGGGTGGATCACCAGCATGTTCGGGCCTTCGTAGAAACAGTCTACCGGACAGACTTCCACACAGTCCGTGAGCTTGCACTTGATGCAGTTTTCACCAACGACGAAGGTCATAGCAGCCTCTGCGGGTAACGAAAAGCGCCGTATTCTAACCGGATTGACCTGCATGTACAGGCCAATTCGTCAGCGGTTGGCATGCATAAGATTCATGTGGATTATTTGTTTTGGAGCTGGCCGATCAGCTCATACAGCAGGGCCTGGGCCTGTCTGGGACTGAGCTGATCGGGATCCAGCTCGGCCAACTGGACCAGCACCGGATGGGGTTCTGGGGGTTGCGGCAGTGGGGCGGCCGCCGCAAACAGATCCGGCTGTGGGCTGGCAGCCGCTGCCTGCTGTTCCAGTTCCGCCAGTTTGCGCTTGGCCTGGGTGAGCACGGTTTCGCTGACGCCCGCCAGCCGCGCCACCTGAATGCCGTAACTCTGGCTGGCTGAGCCCGGCATCACCTTGTGCAGGAACAGAATCTGACCTCTGTGCTCCCGGGCTTCCAGATGCACATTGGCCACCCCCGGTATCTGCTCCGCCAGGCGGGTGAGTTCAAAGTAATGGGTGGCGAACAGGGTAAACGCCTTGATCTGGTTGGCCAGCTGGCTGGCCACCGCCCAGGCCAGGGCCAGGCCATCATAGGTGCTGGTGCCGCGGCCAATTTCATCCAACAGCACCAGACTTTGGGCGCTGGCGTTATGCAGAATGTTGGCAGTCTCGCTCATTTCCACCATAAAGGTGGAACGGCCGCTGCTCAGGTCATCACTGGCGCCAATGCGGGTAAAGATACGATCCACCGGGCCGATGCGGGCGCTGCTGGCCGGCACGAAGCTGCCGGTATAAGCCAGCAGCACTATCAGGGCCACCTGACGCATAGAGGTGGACTTGCCACCCATGTTGGGGCCGGTGACGATCAGCATGCGCTGGCGTTCATCCAGGCTCAGGTCATTGGGGATAAAGGGCGCTTGCTGCATCTGCTCCACCACCGGATGGCGGCCAGCCTGGATCTGGATGCCGGGTTCAGGCACCAGTGTCGGCGCCACCCAACGCAGGGTGCGGGCGCGCTCGGCAAAGCAGGCCAACACGTCCAGCTCCGCCAGGGCCCGGGCGCAGTCCCGCAGGGGCGGCAGGGCGTCGTTGAGCGCATCCAGCAGCCCATCAAACAGCTGTCGCTCCCGGGCCAGGGCCCGGGATTGGCCACTCAAGGCCTGGTCTTCAAAGGCCTTTAGCGCTGGCGTGATATAGCGCTCTGCATTCTTCAGGGTTTGCCGCCGAATATAGTCGGCCGGGATTTGGGCTGCGGCGGCGCGGCTGGTTTCCAGGTAATAGCCATGAATGCGGTTGTAGCCCACTTTCAGGCCGGCAATGCCGGTGCGGGCCCGCTCGCTACGTTCCAGTTCCGCCAGCCAGTCGGCGCTGTTGTCGGTGAGATTGCGCAGTTCATCCAGCTGGGCATCAAAGCCGGGGCGGATAACGCCACCATCGCGCAGCACCGCCGGTGGTTCCGCCACCAAGGCGTCGTGCAGCAACTGTTGCAGGGGTGCAAAGTCCGGTATGGCCGCGGCCAGGCTGGTCAGCCGTGCATCGGGCTGGGTGGCCAGCGCCTGTGCCAGCACCTGGCGCAGCATGGGCAGGGCGGCCAGGGCTTCCCGCAGGCGACTGAGATCCCGGGGTGAGGCCGTGCGCAGGGCGATTCGGGTCAGGATGCGCTCCAGATCACCGACCTGGTGCAACTGGGGTGCCAGCTGTTCGTCCAGGAAGTGTGCCAGCAGGCAGGCTACCGCCTGCTGCCGGGATTGCACCTGGGCCTGATCCCGCAGTGGCGCGTGCAGCCAGTCCAGCAGCAGGCGTGCGCCCATGGGGGTGCGGGTCTGATTCAGCAGCGCCAGCAAGGTTTGCTGGCTACTGCCATCGATGCGCTGATCGATTTCCAGATTGCGCCGGGAGTGGGCGTCCATATGGATACGGTCATCGGCCTGGACCCGGGTCAGGCCCGGCAGGAAACTCAGGCTCTGGCGCTGGGTGGCCTTGGCATATTCCAGCACCGCGGCTGCAGCACCCAGGGCCGGGCCCAGGGCGTCGCAACCGAAGCCGCGCAGATCCTGGGTGCCGAAATGCCGGGTCAGGGTGAGACGGGCCAGATCCACATCAAAAGCCATGGGATCGCGTTGGCGACTGTGCCAGCGGTTGTCATCTGCCTGCAGCCCGGGCAATTGCAGGCCTTCTGGCACCAGCAGTTCCGAAGGGCGCAGGCGTGCCAGTTCAGCGGACAATTCCCGCAGTGGAACTTCGGTCACGCAAAAGCGGCCACTGGAGAGATGCAGCCAAGCGAGCCCCAGGGTCTCGCCAGCCACACAGAGGCCGGCCAGCAGGCTGTCGCCGGCGGCATCCAGCAGATTGTCTTCGGTGAGGGTGCCGGGGGTGACGATACGCTGCACCTGGCGCGCCACCGGCCCCTTGCTGGTGGCCGGATCCCCCACCTGCTCGCAGATGGCGACGGATTCACCCAGCTTTACCAGCCGCGCCAGATAGTTTTCCGCGGAATGGTAGGGCACCCCGGCCATGGGAATGGGCTGGCCCGCAGACTGGCCC
>JBJHDG010000109.1:0-7811 GCA_050486425.1 Pseudomonadales bacterium
GGGTGATGCGGCGCGAGTGGTGCATCCCTTGGCCGGACAAGGCGTGAATCTGGGCTTTGAGGATGTGCGCGCGCTGCAACGTACCGCGCGCGGGGTACCGGCCGAATGCCTGGCGGATCCCCAGCTGTGGCGCAGCTTCGCCCGCCGCCGGCGCCTGCGCAGTGCGCTGATGATTGAGCTGATGGACGCGCTGCGCCTGGGCTACGCCCAGCCCGGTCCCCTGGTGCAGTGGCTGCGCAATCTGGGGATGCGTGGTGTTGAGCGCTCACCCTGGTTGAAAGGGGTGTTGTTGCGCGAAGCCATGGGCCAGGGCGCCATGGCGACATTGGACTGAGATTGGGTCTAAAATGCCCGCCCTTGGCCGCCCACCAGGGCGTTGCCTGAATTTGCACCGTTCCCGATATTTTGCACTGACCAGGACAGACGCTGCCCATGGGTAATCGCACGCCTTTATTCGACGCACATGTACGGGCTGGGGCCCGCATGGTGGACTTTGGCGGCTGGGACATGCCGCTGCATTACGGCTCCCAGCTGGAGGAGCACCATCAGGTACGCCGGGCTGCGGGTCTGTTCGATGTCTCTCATATGACCATTGTGGATGTCGCCGGCGAGCAGGCCCTGGTCTGGCTGCAATACCTGCTGGCCAATGATCCTGCCCGTCTGCAAAAGGAAGGCGATGCCCTCTACAGCACCCTGCTGAACGAGCAGGGTGGCGTTCTGGATGACCTGATCGTCTACCGCCGCCGCAATAACTACCGCCTGGTGGTGAATGCCGGCACCAGAGACAAGGTGCTGGGCTGGCTGCAGACCCAGGCCCGGGATTTCAGCGTGACCCGTATGCACCGGGCGGATCTGGCGATTCTGGCGCTGCAAGGTCCAGCGGCAGTGGCACGCTACCTGGCTCTGCCGGGGGTTCCTGGCAGCGGTGATGAGCGGGTGGCGGCCCTGGGTAGCTATCAGGCTTTGGAGCTGGGCCCGGTGATGATTTCCCGCACCGGCTACACCGGCGAAGACGGCCTGGAGCTGATGGTGCCGGCAGAGCAGGCGGAAGATCTTTGGACCCAGCTGCTGGCCGCCGGTTTTGCGCCTGCAGGGCTGGGTGCCCGGGACACCCTGCGCCTGGAAGCCGGCATGAACCTGTACGGCCAGGATATGGACGAAACCACCACACCGCTGGAAAGCCGGCTGGGCTGGACCCTGGCCTGGGAGCCGGCCAGTCGGCAGTTTATTGGCCGCGCCGCCCTGGAAGCCCAGCGCCAGGCGGGGGTGAGCCGCAAGTTGGTGGGCCTGGTGTTACAAACCAAGGGCGTGATGCGTCATGGCCAGGCGGTACATACCAGTGCCGGCCCAGGTATCATTACCAGCGGCGCGTTTTCACCCACCCTGGGGTTGTCCATAGCCCTGGCCCGGGTGCCGCAAGCGGCCAAGGGGGAATGTCAGGTGGATATCCGCGGCCGGCTGCAGCCGGCCCGCATGGTGCGGCCACCCTTCGTGCGTCAGGGTCAGGCCGCGTATCAGTGACCCTGTACCAGTGACCAGCGTTCCAGCATCCAGTTGATTCGCAGGTGAATAGCCTGTCGCCATTGAGGAGTGGCTTGCATGAGTGAGATTCCAGCTGAATTGAAGTTTGCCGAAACCCATGAATGGGCCCGTCTGGATGAAGATGGCTTGGTGACCGTGGGTATCAGTGACCACGCCCAGAGCGCGTTGGGCGATGTGGTCTTTGTGGAGCTGCCGGAGCTCGACACGGAAGTGGACGCCGGTGCGGAAGCCGGCGTGGTTGAATCCGTGAAAGCAGCCTCCGATATTTACGCACCGGTCAGCGGCGTGGTGGTGGCGGTGAATCATCAGCTGGAAGAATCCCCAGAAATCGTCAACCAGGATCCCTATGGCGATGGCTGGTTTTTCAAGATTCAACCCAATGATCCGGCAGATTTGACGTTGTTGCTGGATGCTGAGGGTTACGCCGAGGTTTGTGACGCCGACGCGCACTGACCCCGATTCAGGGGGAGCACCCGGCTGCAGGTTTTGCAGGCGCCACCACATTGGTCGGCGCCTGTCGTGTTTTTAGCTGCAACATAGGAATCAGCATGCCATTTATTCCGCATACCGAGGACGAAGTTCAGCAGATGCTGGCCACCATCGGCGTGGACAGTATCAACGCGCTGTTCGATGAAATTCCTGCTGCCATGCGTGCGGGTGCGTTGAATCTTACGCCGGATGCGCGCAGTGAAATGGAAATGCTGGCGCTGATGGCCCAGCGCGCAAAACAGGATGAAGTGGGGCTCTGTTTTCTCGGCGCCGGCTGTTACGACCACCATATTCCCGCAGCCGTTTGGGATCTGGCCCAGCGCGGTGAATTTCTGACTGCCTATACCCCCTATCAGGCCGAAGCCAGCCAGGGCACGCTGCAGCTGATTTACGAATACCAGAGCATGATGGCCGGCCTCACCGGCATGGATGTCTCCAACGCCTCCGTGTACGACGGTGCCAGCGGATTGGCGGAAGCCATCCTGATGGCGGTGCGCGCCAACCGCAAAATCAAATCCCGCCGCGTGCTGGTGCCGGAGACCCTCAGTCCGTTTTATCGCCGGGCGGCTGATGCCATTGTGGGTAACCAAGGCATCGAGTTGGCAACGCTACCCATGCGCGATGGGCGCATCGATCAGGCGGCGCTCGCTGCGGCCGAGCCGCCAGTGGCATTGGTGGTGCAGCATCCGAACTTTTTCGGTCAGCTGGAAGATGTGGATGCGCTGGCGGATTGGGCGGCCGCGCACCAGGTGCTGTTGATTGCTGTGACCAATCCGTTGTCGCTGGCCATTTTGCAGCCGCCTTCGGCTTGGGGCAGTCAGGGTGCAGATATTGTGGTGGGTGATGGACAGCCACTGGGCATTCCCATGGCGTCCGGCGGCCCTTCGTTTGGTTTTATCTGCTGCCGCCAGGCCCTGGTGCGGCAAATGCCAGGACGCATTATCGGCCGCACCCTGGATCTGGACGGCAAGATCGGTTTCGCTCTCACCCTACAGGCGCGGGAGCAACATATTCGCCGCGCCAAGGCCACCTCCAACATCTGTACTAATCAGGGTTTGCTGGTAACCGCGGCCACTATTCATATGAGTTTGCTGGGCGCAACTGGGTTGGCGGCGGCGGCTGGTCAGTGTCATGCCCGCACCAAGGCGTTGGGTGAAGCGCTTGGTGCTGTGCCGGGCGTCAGCCAACAATTTACCGGCGCATTCTTCCATGAGCTGGTGTTGCGTTTGCCAGTGCCTGCCGATGCGGTGATCGAGCCGCTGGCGCGCCAAGGCATTCTGGCAGGCCTGCCTCTGGGTGAACATTACCCGGCGTTGGCCAACTGCCTGCTGGTGTGCGCGACAGAAAAGCGCACCCTGGCTGAGATCGATCAGTTTGCGGCGGCGTTGGCCGCCGTGTTACCCCGTTAGTGCATGCAGGATCTGCTGATGAGTAACGAAATCGCCCGTCATCCCGAAACCGCCCAGGACCAGGTGCTGACGATATTTGAGCGCAGCAAACCGGGCCGGCGTGCAGCAGCCCAGGCCCCTGCCGCCCAGGCTGATCTGAGTGATCTGCCGGCCGCCATGTTGCGCAGCACCCCGCCGTTGTTGCCGGAAGTCTCCGAGTTGCAGGTGGTGCGGCACTACACCAATTTATCGCGCAAGAATTTTTCCATCGAGAATCAGTTTTATCCGCTGGGCTCCTGCACCATGAAGTACAACGCCCGCGGCATTCACAAGGCAGCAAATCTGCCGGGGTTTCTCGGTCGCCATCCGTTGGCGCCGGAGAGCCTGAGCCAGGGTTTTCTGGCCTGCCTGTATGACTTGCAGGAAATTTTGCGCGATGTCACCGGCATGAAAGCTGTCTCCCTCACGCCCATGGCCGGCGCCCAAGGCGAGTTTGCGGGTGTGGCCATGATTCGCGCTTATCACGACAGTCGCGGTGATCAGGCGCGCACAGAAATCATCGTGCCCAGCAATGCCCATGGCACCAATCCCGCCACTGCCGCCATGTGTGGTTATGAGGTGCGGGAGGTGCCCGTGGGTGCCGATGGTGACGTGGATGTGGCCGCGCTGCGCGCCTGTGTGGGGCCGCAAACAGCCGGCCTGATGATGACCAATCCTTCCACCTGTGGTGTGTTCGAACGCGGCATTGGCGAGATTGCACGCATCGTGCATGAGGCGGGTGGTTTGCTGTATTACGATGGCGCCAACCTGAATGCCATTCTCGGCAAGGTAAAACCCGGTGATATGGGTTTTGACGTGCTGCACATGAATCTGCACAAAACCTTTGCCACACCCCACGGCGGCGGCGGCCCGGGGGCCGGCCCGGTGGGGGTCAGTGAACGCCTGCTGCCGTTTTTGCCGGTACCGGTGGTGGCGCGGGAGCAAGACGCGGGTCAAGTGCGTTACCGCTGGCTCACGCAAGTGGATCGCCCCCAGAGCATTGGGCAGCTGTCAGGTTTTATGGGTAACGCCGGCATTCTGCTGCGCGCATTGGCCTATGCCCTGATGCTGGGCAAGGAAGGCATGCACCGGGTGGGTGAATACGCCACCCTCAATGCCAACTACATGGCCGCACGCCTGGCGCAGGCAGGTTTTCGTCTGGCCTATCCCCAGCGCCGCGCCAGCCATGAATTCATTATTTCCTTTGCCCGGGAAGCCAAGCAGCTGGGCGTGTCCGCCATGGACTATGCCAAGCGTTTGCTGGATTACGGCTATCACAGCCCCACCACCTACTTCCCGCTGCTGGTACCCGAGTGTTTTCTGATCGAGCCCACGGAAACCGAAAGCAAGGAAGAGCTGGATGGTTTTATTGCGGCCTTGATCCGTATTGCTGCGGAAGCCAGTGAAGACGCTGCCCTGCTCAAGGGTGCGCCTTACAGTCTGCCGGTGCGCAGATTGGATGATGTGCGGGCGGCGCGGGATCTGGATTTGGTTTGGCAGCCGCCGCAAGCGGCACCCGGCTCAGCTTATCGCGGCGCTCAGCGCATCCAGGTTGGTGATGGGCGCCGAACAGCTTTGCTGCTGACATAGATAGGCGGTGATGCGGCTGCGCTGCTCGGCACTCACCAGTTTTGGCAAGTACGCGGGTAGGGTTTTTGCCTCGTAAGGAATCAGGTAGGCCTGCAACCAGGGCTTGTACCCCTGCTGCGCTGCCGCCAGCCAGGTCTCGGCTTCGGTCAGCAGCACCGCCGGACAACGAATGATCAGCAGCGACGGTGCCTGCAACTGGGCTTCCAGCGCACTCAGCAGTGAGCAATGTGCTCCCGGATAATGCTCCATTTGCTGGCGTGCCCAGGCCAGGGCCTTGTCGGCAGTTTCCTGATACGCCAAATTCCCGGTTAAGTGCGCCAGACTGTGCAGGGCGCGAACCGCTACCGCATTGCCCGGTGGTAACGCGTCGTCCAGCGTGGGTTTGGGACGCAGCACCAGATCTTCCTGGGGCGCTCGTGTGAAAAAGAAGCCGCCTTGTTCGTGGTCGGCGAAGTCCTGGCACAGGATGTCCGCCAGTGCCAGCGCCAATTGCATGTCGTCGTCATGCCAGCGTGCACTCAGTAGCACCAACAGCGCCTCCAGCAGATATGCATAGTCATCGAGATAGCCGGGGAGTTTTGCCTGGCCGTCACACCAACTGGCGTACAACCCCTGTTGCGGCTGCCACATCTGCGTGTGAATAAAGTTCACGGCTGCACTGGCGGCGGCGATCCAGACCGGTTGCTGCAAACGCCGTCCGGCTTTGACCAAGCCCTTGATCGCCAGCGCATTCCAGCTCGCCAGAATCTTGTTATCCAGTCCGGGCGCGATCCGCTGCTGTCGCTCCGCCAACAGCTTTGCTTTGGCGCTGGCCAGCAGCTGATCCGCCTCCGCTCGATCCAGGCCCAGACGATCCACCACGGCATGCCAGGCATCAAAGCGGTGCAGGTGCCAGCGCCCTTCGAAGTTGGCGGGCTTGTCCAGGCCGTACAGGGTTTCCATGACCAAGTATTCATCGGCGTTGAGCAGGCGTTTGATCTCATTGCGGTGCCACAGATAGTACTTGCCTTCTTCACCTTCAGAGTCTGCATCCAGCGCTGCATAGAAACCGCCCTGGGGATGCTGCATATCTCTGAGCAGCCAGTCGGCAATGCCTGTGACCGCTTCGGTAAATAAAGGATCCGGTCCCAATGCCAGGGCATCCGCATACAGTGACAACAGCGAACCATTGTCGTAGAGCATTTTTTCGAAATGCGGAATCATCCAGCGCCGATCCACGGCATAGCGACAGAAGCCGCCACCCAGATGGTCATAGATACCACCACGCGCCATCTTGGTGAGGCTGAACATCACCATTTCCAACAGCTCGCGTTCACGCCGGCCTTGTTTGTCCTGATAAGCCCAGCGTTGCAGCACGAACGCCAGGGTGGCCGGCATGGGAAATTTTGGCGCCTGACCAAAACCGCCTTCGGCCACATCATATTGTTCACTCAGGGCAACGGCGCCAGACTGCAATAGATCCGCATCTGGCAGCTGCGGGGGCATGGCGGCAATCTGACTGATTTGCTCGAACAGGGTTTGGAATTTTTCCGCCTGGTCACGCAGGGTGGTGCGCTGCTCCAGGTAGGCCTGCTCCACGCGCAGCAACAGATCCACAAACCCGGGCAACTGATAACGCGGTTCCTTGGGGAAATAAGTACCGCCGAAAAACGGCAGCAGGTTGTGCGGATCCAGAAACATGGTCAGTGGCCAGCCGCCGGTATTCTGGGTGAGCAGCTGGTGCGCCATCTGATAAATCTTGTCCAGGTCCGGCCGCTCCTCCCGATCCACCTTGATATTGATGAAGTGAGTATTCATCACTGCCGCCACCTGGGGGTCCTCGAAGGATTCATGGGCCATCACATGGCACCAGTGACAGCTGGAATAGCCGATGGAGAGCAGGATGGGTTTGTCCAGCGCCCGGGCCGTGTCGATGGCTTCCTCGCCCCAGGGGTACCAGTGCACCGGATTGCTGGCATGTTGGCGCAAATAGGGGCTGGATTCCTGATCCAACTGGTTACGGGGTTCCTGTACAGCCATAAGCAAGTATTCAGTCTCCAGGGATGTGCGCATAATAGCGCATCAATCCCTCGCATTCTGGCTCCCTGCATGCAGTCCTTGTACAAGTTGTATCTGAAAGCCGGCGAAGATCGCCGGATCAAGCGTGGTCATCCCTGGGTGTACAGCAATGAGATCGACGTTGCCCGCTCGCCGCTGAAAGCGGTGGCGCCAGGTACACCGACCCTGTTGCTGGATGCCGCCGGGCACAGTCTGGGCACGGGTTTTCTCAGCCCCAACAGCCTGCTCTGCCTGCGCTTGCTCAGTCGCCAGACCCTGGCACCAGAGACGCTGCTGCGCCCGCAGCTGGCGCGCGCCCTGGCTTGGCGTCAGCAACTTTATGCCGAGCCCTACTACCGCTGGGTCTACGCCGAGGGTGATGGCTTGCCTGGCCTGGTGATCGACCGCTATGGCGATGCCTGTGTGGTGCAAACCAGCAGTCACGGCATGGAGCAGATGCTGCCGCAGATTCTGGCGCTGGTAGAGGAGCTGGTGCAGCCCACCAGCCTGGTGGTGAAAAACGATGCCAGCATGCGCGCCCTGGAAGGGCTGCCCAGCTATGTGCAGGTGGTGAAAGGATCGCCTGCCGCCCTGGTACGCGAAGGCCAGGCCGAGTTTGCCATTAACCTGGAAACCGGGCAGAAAACCGGTTGGTTTTACGATCAACGCGATAACCGGCTGCGCCTGCCGCAGTTGTTTGCGGGCGGCCGGGTGCTGGACCTGTAC
>JBJHDG010000110.1:0-7785 GCA_050486425.1 Pseudomonadales bacterium
CCGGCGCATGCTGGAAGCGGAATTCCAGCATGCGGGCTTTGTCGTCGCTGGCAGCCAGGATGCGTTGCCGGGTTTGCTGCCCTTGCGCACGTATGCCTTGCTGCGGGTGCACAGGTAGTGCCTAGAGAAATTCCGGCAGCAGGCTGCGAATGTCCTCGGCACTGCGCTGTGCCAGGTTCTTGTTCAGCTCCTTGCTGATCAACTTGGTGGTTTGGCCGTTCAGGGCCTTGCGTAGCAGGCCGAGAAAGTCTGGCGCCGCCACCAGCACCAGCTGCTCAAACTCACCATTGTTGCGGCCATTCTCCAGGCGGCTGGCCAGGGTGCGCGCGAAGTTTTCCGCCTCATTGTCCTTGGGTGCGGTGGCGGATCCCATCAGGTGGCCACCATGGCCCACCCGGGTGGAGGAGAGACCGGGTTTGCGGTTATTGAAGTCGTTGGCGTGGGATCTGGCTTCCGGATGCAGCAGATCTTCAAATTCGGTCAGGGGGCCTTTCGGGGTACTGGCGGTAAAGAGCCTGGCGCGGGCGCTGTCAGCAACTACAACCCAGGTTTTAAGCATCTCACCTCCTGTGTCGTGGCATGGGAAACCAGCATACGCCCGAATCCAGGTGCAGTTCAAAGGAAGATCCCATGGATGAAACATTTGCCCGGCTCTGGGCATTGGCGGGAGAGCCCCTGGATGACATCAATCGGCGCGCCGGGGGTGAAAGCCAGGTGCTCAGGGTCAATTTGGCGCAGGCGTCGCCACCCCTGGCAGCTGGCGTGCATTACCTCAAGCGCCAGCAGCGGTTCTATTACCGGGAGCGACTACCACCCTGGCGGCAACGGCCGCTGGTCTGGCGGGAATTTCAGGCGCTCAGACGCTGTCAGCAGTTGGGGCTGCGGGTACCCGGGGTGAGTTACTTTGGCTTGGCCGAGGGCGGTGCCAGAGCGCTGCTGATTACCGGCGCCCTCACGGGCATGCAGGCACTGGGTCAGCTACTGGCGGACCCGACCCTGGCCGGGCCGGTCCGGGCGCAAGTGCTGACGCAGGTGGGGTGTTACCTGTTGCGTTTTCATCGCCATGGCCTTTGTCATGGCGCGCTCTATCCCAAGCACATCTTTGTGGCCATGGCAGCTACGCCGGAAGTGGCGTTGATCGATCTGGAAAAGTGTCGTCGGCGGTTGCTGCCGCGCCTGGCCGCGGTGGCGGATCTGAGTCGCCTGCTACGCCACGGCCAATTGCTGTCCCAGCAGGACGTAGCGCAGTTACTCGCGCCTTACGCGGCATCCTGGCCAGCTGTGTTGCGGTCGTTGCGCAGTTATCTGGCGGCGCGTAAAGCCACTGCACTCGCTGCGGCGGTGGCCTCAGTCATCAGCGCGGGGCGCGAGCAGGGTGCGTAACCAGTTCAGATAGCCGTTATTGCCCAGCACATAGCGATCCAGCGCCTTGAACTGCATGGCCATGCGTTCCGGATCGGCGAGAAAATCGGCGCGGGTGCGCAGGGGCTGGTCAGGATCCAGCGCCCGCAGCACCTTGGCCGGATTGCCGGCAGCAATCACATTGGCCGGGATCTCGCCAGTCACCACGCTGCCAGCGCCGATGATGCTGTTGGCGCCGATGCGGGCACCCTTGCAGACGATGCTGCCAAAACCGATCCAGACATTCTCGGCCAACACCACTGGTCGGGTGGTGCCTATGGGTTTGGCGCGGTCATACAGGTCGTGCCAGTCGGCATCCGTGATGTAGACATTGCTGGCGACCATGCTGTTGGCGCCGATCTGGATGCTGCAGGCGGAATCCAGGCGCACCCCGGGGCTGAGCAGACAGTGGTCGCCAATCTCGATGCTGCCCTTGTGGTCCTGCATCTCCCACACGGTAAAGGCCACGGGGCGATCGCGGGCGGCGAGGATATGCACCTGGGCGCCCAGGCGAATGTCCGGGCCATAGACGCTGATATGCCAGGGCTGCATGAAAAACGGATGCGGCCCCAGCGCGGCGAACTGGGGCGCGAGGAAATGCCGCGTGTACCAGCGCTCCAGCCAGAGGCCAAAGCGTTTGACCGCATAGGGTCGATGGTCGCGGCGCACCCGCGTTCAGCCTGGCAGGGGTTCCGGCCGGATGCCCAGCTTCGCCAGCAGTGCCTGGTCCTTGTTGGGCCCCGGGTTTTTCGTGGTCAGCAGCTTCTCGCCCAGGAAAATGGAATTGGCACCGGCCATGAAGCAGAGTGCCTGGGCCTCCTCGGTCATCTGCTCCCGGCCAGCGGAGAGCCGCACCTGGGATTTGGGCATCATGATTCTGGCCACAGCGATGGTGCGCGCCAGTTCCAGCGCCGACAGAGGTTCTGCCGCAGCCAGGGGTGTGCCCGGCACCCGCACCAACATGTTGATGGGAACAGATTGGGGATGCTCCGGCAGGTTGGCCAGCTCCCGCAGTAACGCCTGCCGGTCCTGCTCGGATTCGCCCATGCCCAGAATGCCGCCACAGCAGATATTGATGCCGGCCGTGCGTACATGGCTCAGGGTTTCCAGGCGGTCTTCGTAGGTGCGGGTGCTGATGATTTCCGGGTAGAACTCCCGGGAGCTGTCCAAATTGTGGTTGTAGTAGTCCAGACCGGCAGCGGCCAGGCGCTGGGCCTGGTCCTGAGTCAGCATGCCCAGGGTAACGCAGGTTTCCAGCCCTTCCGCCGCCACCGCGCGCACCATTTCGGTGACCTTGTCCAGGTTGCGCTCCGTGGGGGAGCGCCAGGCCGCCCCCATGCAGAACCTGGTGGCACCCTGGGCCTTGGCGGCGCGGGCGGCGCTGATGACCTTGTCCACGGAAACCAGGGCTTCCAGGTCCACGCCGGCATCATAGTGCACGCTTTGCGGGCAATACTTGCAGTCTTCCGGACAGCCGCCGGTCTTGATGCTGAGCAGGGTGCTGATCTGCACTTCATTGGCGCAAAATTGCTGGCGATGAATGCGCTGCGCCTCGTACAGCAGATCATTGAAGGGCAGGGCAAACAGGGCGGCCACTTCAGCTGCACTCCAGTCGTGGCGCGTGACGCAATCTGCGCTGCAGGCAGGGTTGGTGGTTGGCGTATGGCTGGCTGGCATGGATCTTCCTCTTGTCTTGTCGGCCCAGGTCACAGGCTGGGTTGAGTGACCCCGATGGATGACTGGCTGGCGGCGGTAATGGTCACAAGTCGGGTTTGCAAGGACCGTGCCTGAGATTCGGCAGGATTCAGTGCATATCCGCCAGTAGCCCGGCCAGATCATCGGCATGTTCTTCTTCCATGGCCAGAATTTCCTCCAGCATGCGGCGTGTGGTGGGGTCATCATTGCCCAAATAGGCAATCATTTCCCGGTAGCTGTCGATGGCAATGCGCTCGGCCACCAGATCTTCCTTGATCATCTCCTCCAGGGTTTCACCTTCCACATACTCGGCATGGCTGCGGCTGGTCAGGCCTTCCGGAGAGAAATTTGGGGCGCCGCCCAGTTGCACGATGCGGGTGGCAATTTGATCGGCGTGTTGTTGTTCTTCGTTGGCGTGCAACAGGAACTCTGCGGCAACGGCTTCCGCATTGATACCGGCCGCCATGAAATGATGGCGTCGGTAGCGCAGCACGCAGACGATTTCGGTAGCCAGGGCTTCATTGAGCAGTTTGATCACGGTGGCGCGATCTGCGCTGTAACCGGCAGTGACCGCACCCTGTTCGATGTGCTTGCGGGCGCGTTCCCGAATGACTTTGATATCGGTTAAAAAAGGTTTGTTGGGTGTCTTGTCTTTGGCTTTGCTCATGACCATCTCTGCTGCTGTGCTGAATCTATAGGGTGCGCAATGCAGCCAGCGCTGGCAAGAGCCAGCCGCAGCGGCTGACCAGGCAGTAAGGGAATGGTCGGAGTGAGAGGATTCGAACCTCCGGCCCCTGCCTCCCGAAGGCAGTGCTCTACCAAGCTGAGCTACACTCCGCACGCGCAAATCCAGGCGCCGCCCGGACAAGGCCGGGTATTCTAATTCGCCCACTGCCGGAAGCCAACCAAGTTGCGCTTGATCCTGCTGCAGTGGCTTCGGACAATAGCCGCCGCCTTTACCCGCTGGAGCCTAGCCCATGATGTTGCCGCGCTGCTTGAAACTGCCCTGGTTATTGTTGCTCCTGCTTGCGCTGCCGGCAGTTGCGGATCATCGGCGGGATTTTCTCCTGGCGGAGTCGGCCTTCGTGGCGGGTGCCGGGCACACCTACCTGTCCAGCCGCCAGGATGTGGCCTATCGCAGCCGTGGCCGTTCCTGGGGTGCCTGGGAACCTGGGCTGTTTTACAGCGCCACCGAATGGCTCACCCTGGGTGCGCACAGCGAACTGGGCAAGCGGCGAGGTGAGTCGCTGCGTTATGAGGCAACAGAGGTCGGTGCCCAGGTGCGGCTGACCCCCAGGCCCATGGCACTGGCGTTGGGCGCCCGCCTGGCCTATGCCCATCCCAGAGACTCCGACGAGGATGGCTATATGGGCGTCAGCGGCATTGTCTCCTATGCGGCGGATGACTGGCTCTATAGCTTCAATCTGAACTATGGCCGGGAAACTGCCGCCGGCTTCGAGGAAACCTGGCGCTATGGCGCCGGCATTCAGGGCCAGGTCAGTCGCCGGGTGGCTTACGGCCTGGAAGCCCAGGGCACCCTGCGGCGCCGCGGCAGCCTGGAACTCATGGCAGGCGCCTATCTTGATCCGCAACCTGGCTGGAGCGTGCACCTGGGATTGGGCACCGGCATTATTCGCGGCCCGGGCCTGAGTCTGCGCTCCGAAATCATCTACCGGTTACGTTAAGGGGCGTTGCGATTGGCTGCGCAACTGCGTCTGGACCGCTATCTGGCCACAGTAACGGATCTCACCCGCAAGCAGGCGCGTGTGGCCATCAAGACCGGGCAGGTGCAGGTGGCAGGTGTGGCAGTGGTAGACCCAAGCACCCATGTGGCAGCTGATGCCCAAGTGGTATTGCAGGGCCAGCGGCTGCGCTGTGCCTTGTCCCGTTATTTCATGCTGCATAAGCCGGTTGGTTATGTGTGCGTGAATAAGGACAGCCGGCATCCGTCAGTACTGGAGTTGCTGGATGAGGATAATCGGCAGCAGCTGCATCCCGCTGGCCGGCTGGATCTGGATACCACGGGGCTGGTGCTGATCACGGACGATGGGCCCTGGGCGCATCGTGTCACCAGCCCCAACATGCAATGCGGCAAAACCTATCTGGTGGAGACCGCGGCTGATATTTCACCTGCCGCTATTGCCCAGTTTCAGCGTGGCATGTATCTGCCCGGCGAGAAGCGGCGCCTGCAACCGGCCGCGCTGGAAATCCTGGCGCCACGTCAGGCGCGATTGGTGATCATGGAAGGCAAATACCATCAGGTAAAGCGCATGTTCCAGGCCCTGGACAATCAGGTTGTGCAATTGCATCGGCAGCAGATTGGCGCCTTGCCGTTGGATCCGGCATTGGCACCAGGAGAGTACCGGGCATTGACACCGCAGGAGGTGGCTTATTTCCGGTGACCGGCAGGATCCGGCATTGGCAGCACTGCTGGCGCATTTGCAGTCGCTGCCCAAGGCCGGGTTGCTGGTGCTGGATGCCTTGTCGGCGCTGCCACCCGCAAGTGCTGGCCTGCATGTGCTGACCGGGCGCGCAGATTGCGCAGCCGCGTTTGCGGCAGCGGCAGCCCAGGTGACCTTGGCAGATTATGACTTTACCGCGCTGCCACAGTTGGAGTCGCAGCCGCAGCAGTTCACCGGCATCGCCCTGCGCATCAGCAAGGAAAAAGCCCTGAACCACTATGTCATCAACCAGGCACTGCGGTATCTGCCGCCGGGTGGTTGCCTGTGGTTGGCGGGCCATAAACAGGAAGGCACCAAAGGCTACATTCAGCGCGCAGCGCAGCTCGCCGCCACCACAGCGAATGTGCAGCGTCTGGGGCAGGGTATCTATCTAGGTATGCTCAACAAACAGGCTGAGCCCATCACCGCACTGCCGGATCAGGATTACGCGAAATTGCGTGAGGTGCAGCTGGCGCCTGAACTCTGCCTCTGGAGCAAGCCGGGGATTTTCGGCTGGCAGAAACTGGATCTGGGATCGCGCTTGCTGGTGGACGCGCTGGTCGAGTGCTGGCCAACGCCGCCGGCCTCGGTGCTGGATCTGGGTTGTGGGTATGGTTATCTGGCGGTGCAGGCTGCGCGGAAGTGGCCAGGGGCCAGCATTCTTGCCACCGACAACAATGTGGCTGCTATTGCTGCCAGCGCCCGCAATCTGGCTGACTTCGGTGATCGTACCCACTGCCAGCTGGCCGATTGCGGGCAAGGCGTAGCACCGGGTATTGCCGCGATCCTATGCAATCCGCCTTTTCATCAGGGTTTTGCTGTGGATCGTGGGTTGGGCCTGCGTTTTCTGCAGGCGGCCCAACGTCTGCTGGCCCCCCGGGGCAAGGCGTTGTTTGTCGTGAACGAGTTTTTGCCGCTGGAGGCGGCGGCCGAAAGCTGTTTTCACCAAGTGCAAACCCTCAGACGTGCGCAAGGCTTCAAGCTGGTAGTGCTGGCGCAGCCGCGGCCCTAAGGTATCGGTTTAAGACCCCAGGCGATACCTGAGCTTGAGCGTGAGTTGGTCACTCACAGGCTCTTCCCAGGCGTTACGCCAGAGGCCACTGAAAGATTCACTGTCGCTGCTGCGTTGATCGGCGCCTCTGCTGTAAACCAGATGCAGATCGGACAGGGGGGCGAGTTCCCAGCGATATCGAAGCTGCAGCTGCATGCGCGAGATATTGAAGTCCCGGGGTTCGGCGCTGGCGGGTAACTGGATCAAATTGCCGGGGCTGGCCGGCACCTGGTAAGCACGCTGCTCCTTGGCCTGCACCGCAACCCATTGCACCGACAGGCGTACTTGCTGGCGTGCGCTTAAAAACAGATCCGTGGCCAACCTTGGCCGCCATTCCTCCGCCGCGAAGGTGGCCATCTGATTGCCTTGCTGATGCAGTAGCCAGCCACGACGACGAATATAGGGTACTTCCAGTTCCACGCTGAAAGCGGGTTGTGGCCGCAGCCTGAGCAGTGTTTTCGCGGTATAGCTGTCACCGCCCAGATCCAGTTGGTTGTAATCCAGATTCCACTCGCTGCTCAGTAGCCTGGCGCCGTCACTGGCATAACCGGCCGCTGCATTCCAGCGGCCGACAATGCGATAACTGCCCGCGCCGCGACTGCTGCGGTCATCGTAACGGGCTGGGTAATAGGAAACACCGGCTTGCAGTCGGCTCAGTTGATTGCTGGTCAAGGTCCAGTCATGCCAGATCGCGGAGCTGGTGAGTTCACGGGCGTGATTGACCTGCGCCATGAGTCTGGTGTTCTGCTCGGCGTTGCGAAGCCAACCGCTGTGCGTGGTGCTGCGACGCCAGCCATAGTCACCGCGCAAATAGTCGTTACGGCGCAAGTATCCAAGATGATTGAGATCAATGTTGCGATCAAAATACTCCAGCGCCAGGCTGTGCTGCATGCCCTGACGTGGGCTAATGCGCAAATCCAGATAACCACCCTGACCCTGGCCGCCGCTACTGATGTCCGAGCGTAGCCATTGGCCATCAAGACGATAGCGGGCATCGGCGCTCAGGTAACGGCCGTCCAAGGCATGTACCCAGGCATCCACCTCCGGATGCAGGCTGGCGGTGCTGAGCCAGCCCAGGCTCAGGTAAGCGCCGCCTCTGATATCTTCATACAGCAGGCGGGCAGCACCGTAGTCTGATCCCTGCTGTGTCAGGTGTAGCGGCATAGCATCCAGGCTGGCCAGAAAGCGCACCACATC
>JBJHDG010000111.1:0-7724 GCA_050486425.1 Pseudomonadales bacterium
GGCCAAGCTCGGCGGCATTCTGGTGCAGCAGGCGGCCAGCCAGGCGGGACAGCAACAACTGGTAATCGGCCTGGGCTTGAATCTGGGCGGAGCGCCACAGCTGAGCCACAACCTGGCGCGCCCCATCGCAGATCTGGCGGACCTGCCCCAGGCTCAGGCACGCAACAAACTCCTGGCTGGCTTGGTTAGCAGCATTCTTACTTATGTGCAGGGCTTTGAGCGCACTGGATTCGCTCCCATGCGCCCGACCTGGGAGGCGCTCAATGCCTACCAGATGCAGGCGGTCTGCGTGCTCCAGGATGAGCTCGCCCCCGAAGTCTTGGAGGGGCGCATGCTAGGCGTTGACGATACCGGCGCGCTGCGTCTGGAGACGCCCACCGGGGAGCGGCTGGTTTATGCCGGTGAAGTGTCATTGCGCGCGCACCCAGAGGCCTAACCCTTGACTGGCCTCACGCTGGAGTTGGATGTCGGTAACAGTCGCATCAAGTGGCGTCTGCAGGACGCCACCTCGCACCCGGCCCAGGTACGATCCGGCGTTGTGGAGACACCCGTTGCGTTGTTGCGCGGACTGCAAGGCCCGGTGGGCCGGATTCGGGTGGCCAGTGTGCGCGGCGCGACGTTCAATGCCCAGTTGGCCGCGGATCTGCAACAGCAATTGGGGGTCATTCCAGAATTTGCCCTGCCCAGCCCCCAGCAAGCCGGGGTCACCTGCGGCTATGTGGAGCCGGCGCGCTTGGGGGTTGATCGTTGGTTGGCGGTGTTGGCAGCCTGGCAGCGCGCCCCCGGCGCATTGATCGTCGTGTCAGCGGGTACCGCCATGACCCTGGATCTGGTGGATCATCTAGGTCAGCATCTGGGGGGTTACATAGTCCCCGGGCTCAGTCTCCAACAGCGCGCGTTGGGACAACATACGGCCGAAGTGCAGGTGGGGCAGGCGCCGCCGCCCCAGCTGCCGGATCTGACACCGGGTCGGACCACCGCTGAGGGCGTGCAACGGGGCGCCCTGCTCATGCTGTTACAGCTGATTCGTGGCCAATATGCCCAATTCTCCGCCCAGGAGGCCGCAGCGCAGCGTCCCGCACCGACGCTGTTCATCTGCGGCGGTGACGCTGAGCGCCTGCTACCCCACTTGCCCCCATCGGTCCTGCATAGCCCCGAGTTGGTGCTGGACGGCCTGGTCCTGGCTCTGCCTTGAGGCTGGGCCCACCTTGGGAATTGTGATTGCCAGCAGGCGCCCCCTTCTATAGACTTCCGGTCCCATTTTCTTCGGCCGCCATAGCTCAGCAGGTAGAGCAGCTCACTTGTAATGAGAAGGTCCAGGGTTCGATTCCTTGTGGCGGCACCAAGGGTAAAACACGTTGCATGGGTGGGTTTGGCCCATGGGGCAGGAGGCCGGAGGATGCTGGTTGACCCCGGTTGTTCAAGCGCGAATACAGAGCGGCCAGGGGCCTGGGTCGACGTTGACAAGGCCAGGAGCCCTGGGCAAAATCGCGCGTTCTCTTCGCGGAGGGGTTCCCGAGCGGCCAAAGGGATCAGACTGTAAATCTGACGGCTCAGCCTTCGTAGGTTCGAATCCTACCCCCTCCACCAGATCGTTTAAGCGTAATTGACAGGATACAGCAGCGAGGAACAGGCAGGCTCAGGATCGCGGGTATAGTTCAGTGGTAGAACCTCAGCCTTCCAAGCTGATGGCGCGGGTTCGAGTCCCGCTACCCGCTCCAATATCTGCTCGGATCCCGGTTTGCTAGGGAGTACAGGCCTGAAGAACCTTGCTCACATAGCTCAGTAGGTAGAGCACTTCCTTGGTAAGGAAGAGGTCACCGGTTCGAATCCGGTTGTGAGCACCAGTTCTGCAGGTTTTAGGGACCGCTGACGCCTTTGGCCTCAGCGGCTTTTGCATAGCGACATATATAGACAGCTAACAGGACTAAGGGAACAGGAGGCGGTTGCACCATGGCCAAAGCAAAATTTGAACGCACCAAGCCGCACGTGAACGTGGGCACCATTGGGCATGTTGACCACGGTAAGACGACGCTGACGGCGGCGCTGACAAAGGTTTGCCATGATACCTGGGGCACTGGTGAAGCGCGGGCGTTTGATCAGATTGACAATGCGCCGGAAGAGCGTGAGCGTGGTATTACCATTGCCACCTCGCACGTGGAATACGAGTCGCCGAACCGTCACTACGCTCACGTGGACTGCCCTGGTCACGCTGACTATGTGAAGAACATGATCACGGGTGCGGCGCAGATGGATGGCGCCATCCTGGTGGTATCCGCGGCTGACGGCCCGATGCCGCAGACCCGAGAACACATTCTGCTGTCACGGCAGGTGGGTGTGCCCCGGATCGTGGTGTTTATGAACAAGGCAGACATGGTGGATGACGCCGAGCTGCTGGAGCTGGTTGAACTGGAAGTGCGTGAGCTGCTGGATCAGTACGATTTCCCGGGCGACGAGACCCCGATCATCGTGGGTAGCGCGCTGAAGGCCCTGGAAGGCGACGCCAGCGAGCTGGGTGCGCCGGCGGTGGTGAAGCTGGTGGAAACCCTGGATGAGTACATTCCGGAGCCGGAGCGTCCTGTTGACCAGCCGTTTTTGATGCCGATTGAAGACGTGTTCTCCATTTCCGGTCGCGGTACGGTAGTTACCGGCCGAATTGACCGTGGTGTGGTGAAGGTGGGTGATGAGATTGCCATTGTGGGCATCCGTGACACCCAGACCACCACTTGTACTGGTATTGAGATGTTCCGCAAGCTGCTGGACGAAGGCCGTGCGGGTGAGAACGTGGGTGTTCTGCTGCGTGGTTTGAAGCGTGATGAAGTGGAGCGTGGTCAGGTACTGGCCAAGCCAGGCAGCATCACGCCGCACACGGAGTTTGAAGCTGAGGTGTACGTGTTGTCGAAGGAAGAAGGTGGTCGTCATACGCCGTTCTTCAAGGGCTACCGTCCGCAGTTCTACTTCCGTACCACGGACGTGACGGGCACGGTTGAGCTGCCGGCGGACGTTGAGATGGTCATGCCGGGTGACAACGTGAAGATGACCATCACGCTGATCAGCCCGATTGCCATGGATGAGGGCCAGCGTTTCTCCATCCGCGAGGGTGGCCGTACCGTGGGTGCGGGCGTGGTGGCCAAGATCCTCAAGTGAGGTAAGAAGCAGGTGCCGGGCCGTTGCCCGGCAATACAGACCAGGCCGGGCATCGCCCGGCTTTGAGGTTTAACCCAAGCTCGTCAGCAGATTAGGCCAGTAGCTCAATTGGTAGAGCAGCGGTCTCCAAAACCGCAGGCTGGGGGTTCGAGTCCCTCCTGGCCTGCCAACGAGCTTAGTGATCCAGGGAAGCAGGTGGCGTGAGCGTAAACACAGAATCGACCCCATCCGTGTTGGACTGGCTAAAGTGGCTGGTGGTAATCGCTTTGGTAGCCGTGGGTGTGGTGGGGAATCAGTATTTCCAGGAAGAATCCCTGCTGTACCGGATTCTGGCGCTGCTGGCATTGGCCGCATTATCCGCCTTGGTGGCGTTCCAGACCGCTCGTGGCCGTCTGATTTGGGAATTGCTGAAAGAGGCGCGGGTGGAAATCCGGCGTGTGATATGGCCGACGCGTCAGGAGACAACCCAGACCACGTTCATCGTGATTCTGCTGGTGTTTATCGCTGCATTGATCTTGTGGTTGCTGGATACGCTGCTTGGTTGGTTCATCTCGTCGTTTATTGGATAAGCAGATGACAAAACGCTGGTATGTGGTACACGCCTATTCAGGTTATGAAAAAAGCGTAGCCCGGGCCCTGAAGGAGCGCGTTGCCCTCTCCAACCTGGACGAATACTTCGGTGAAGTATTGGTGCCCTCGGAAGAGGTGGTGGAGATGCGTGCTGGGCAGAAGCGGCGCAGTGAGCGCAAGTTCTTCCCCGGTTATGTGCTGGTGCAGATGGAGCTGAATGATCAGACTTGGCACTTGGTGAAAGAAACGCCAAGGGTGATGGGTTTTATCGGTGGCAAGGCTGACAAGCCGGCACCGCTGACCGATGCCGAGGCGAACGCGATCTTGGATCGCGTGCAGGCAGGCACCGAAAAGGCTACACCCAAAACGCTGTTTGAAGTGGGTGAAGTTATTCGCGTCATTGATGGTCCGTTCAACGACTTCAATGGCGAAGTGGAAGAAGTGAATTACGAGAAGAATAGATTGCGGGTGGCAGTGACGATCTTTGGTCGGTCCACACCTGTCGAACTGGATTTCTCGCAGGTCGAGAAGGGCTGACGCCTGACTTGATGACGGTCCCCGGCGCAGGTTGCTGGGGCTTTATACGACAGTAACCGGGAGTACGCGGCGTTTGCCAACTACGTTAGCACCGGGGGAGTAAGTTATGGCAAAGAAAATCACAGCTTATATCAAGCTGCAGGTGGCGGCCGGCCAGGCCAACCCCAGCCCGCCGGTTGGTCCGGCACTGGGTCAGCATGGCGTCAATATCATGGAATTCTGCAAGGCCTTCAATGCCCAGACTCAGGGCATGGAGCTGGGCTTGCCGACACCCGTGGTAATCACCGTCTACGCCGACCGCAGCTTTACCTTTATCACCAAAACGCCTCCAGCAGCCGTGTTGCTCCTGAAGGCTGCCAAGCTCAAGAGCGGTAGTGCCACACCTAATTCCAACAAGGTGGGCTCGGTAACCCGGGAGCAGGTGGAAGAGATTGCCAAGCTGAAGATGCCCGATCTCACGGCGGCCGATCTGGAAGCGGCGGTACGCACCATCGCAGGCACTGCGCGCAGTGCCGGTATCGTTGTGGAGGGTCTGTAACATGGCGGGTTTGAGCAAGCGACAAAAGGCCATTGCCGAAAAAGTCAGTGCCGGACGTCTGTATCCGATTCTGGAAGCCGTGGAGCTGCTGAATGCACTGCCCCCGGCGAAGTTCAAGGAATCGCTGGATGTATCCGTAAATCTGGGTGTGGATCCGCGTAAATCCGACCAGGTGGTGCGTGGTGCCACCACGCTGCCCCATGGCACTGGCAAGACCGTCAGGGTTGCCGTATTTGCCCAGGGTGAGAACGCAGATAAAGCCAAGGCGGCTGGTGCCGACCTGGTGGGCTTTGACGACCTGGCCGATCAGGTCAAAGCGGGTCAATTGAATTTCGATGTGGTGATTGCGACGCCGGATGCCATGCGCATTGTCGGTCAGCTGGGCAAGGTGCTGGGTCCGCGTGGCCTGATGCCGAACCCGAAGACGGGCACGGTAACCCCGGATGTGGAAACCGCGGTGCGTAATGCCAAGGCGGGTCAGGTGCAGTTCCGTACCGACCGTGCCGGCATCATTCACGGCGCCGTGGGTCAGGTGGGTTTCGACCCGGCCCATGTGAAGGCGAATTTGGAAGCCTTGATTGCAGATCTGCGCAAAGCCAAGCCTTCCACCGCCAAAGGTGTGTACCTGAAGAAGATTACGCTGTCTTCAACCATGGGCCCTGGTCTGGCAATCGATCAGTCGTCCTTGGAGGCTTGATGTGTGCGGGCGCCGACGCGGGAACTTGTGTTCCGCGCCGGCGCCCAACAGATGTTTTGGTGCTGGCGATGGTGCCTGCATCAGAGGAATTTGGGGGAATGCCTGCCAGCTCGCTGGCCGGTTCCGTCAAAGACCGTGGGTAGCCTGAGGTTGCCTGGTATTGCAGCTCGATACCGGAATAAACCCCAGGCTCTAAATGTCAGTGGCAGCCCACGCAGATGGTGAGTCCTGCAAATGATGGATCTCGCCAGGGGGTGTCCCCCTGTAGTCGGCATGCCGGCAGCAAGTGGACATCGACTTGAAGTAACCATGGCGGCGCCGGTTCACCGGCAATGCCCAGGAGATGACCAGTGGCACTGAAACTGGAGCAAAAGCAAGACATCGTTGCCGAAGTGAATGAAGCCGCAGGGAAAGCGCTGTCTGCCGTGTTGGCAGACTATCGTGGTATGACGGTGACCCAGTTGACCGCCATGCGGGCTCAGGCTCGTGAATCCGGCGTTTATCTGAAAGTTATCCGCAATACCCTGGCGCGTCGCGCCGTGAAAGGAACGGATTTCGAGTGTTTGGATCAGGCACTTGTGGGCCCGACCCTGTTGGCGTTTTCCCAGGAAGATCCTGGTTCTGCTGCCCGTTTGATGAAGCGCTACGCGACCGAGATTGAACATCTCCAGGTCAAGGCAGTGGCCATCAGCGGACAAATGTTCGGTGCTGATCAGCTCGAACGCGTATCCAAACTGCCCACCAGAGATGAAGCCATTGCCATGCTGATGAGCGTGATGCAAGCGCCCATCGCGAAGCTGGCCCGTACCCTCAATGAGGTACCTGGCAAGCTGGTGCGGACATTGGCAGCAGTCAAGGATCAAAAACAGGCGGCGGGTTGAGGCTATTTCGGCCTGCAATCCTGCATTGTTTTATTTTGGCACTATTTGATTTAGCGAGATCGATCTCAGGAGAAATGACATGGCATTGTCCAAAGACGACATTCTGAACGCCATTGCTGATATGAGCGTAATGGACGTAGTGGAACTGATTTCCGCTATGGAAGAAAAGTTTGGTGTAACCGCTGCTGCTGCTGTAGCCGTGGCACCTGCCGCTGCAGGCGGCGACGCCGGCGGCGCAGCCGCTGAGGAGCAAACTGAGTTCAACGTGATGTTGGCCAGCTCTGGCGAGAAGAAAGTGAACGTCATCAAGGTTGTTCGTGGCATTACCGGTCTGGGCTTGAAAGAAGCCAAGGACCTGGTTGATGGTGCGCCCTCTCTGGTGAAAGAAGGTGTAAGCAAGGCAGAAGCTGAAGACATCAAGAAGCAGTTGGAAGAAGCCGGCGCTACCGTCGAGCTCAAGTAATTCGCTTGGGCGCGCGCGGATAGCATCGCTAGCGATATGGGCTGGTGGTCAAGTGACCACCGGCCTTTTGGCGTTAAGCCATTGATAGATGATCAATCGGGAGACACGAATGGCGTACAGCTTCACTGAGAAAAAGCGCATCCGGAAAGATTTCAGCAAGTTGAATGAAATCATGGAGCTGCCTTATCTGCTATCCATTCAGTTGGATTCATTCAACCGATTTCTGCAAACCGATGTTGCCAGCGAGAACCGGGAAGAAACCGGTTTGCACGCGGCTTTCCGGTCGGTGTTCCCGATTGTCAGCTACTCCGGCAATGCTGCGCTGGAGTATGTCGATTATCGACTGGGTACGCCACCCTTTGATGTCAAGGAATGTGTGGTGCGTGGCATTACCTATGCGGCGCCGTTGCGGGTAAAGACCCGCCTGATTATTTATGACAAAGAGTCCAGCGCCAAGGCGGTGAAGGACGTAAAAGAGCAGGAAGTGTACATGGGCGAAATTCCGCTCATGACCGAGAACGGAACCTTTGTGATCAATGGTACCGAGCGGGTGGTAGTGTCCCAGCTGCATCGTTCACCGGGTGTTTTCTTCGACCATGATAGGGGCAAAACCCATTCATCTGGCAAGCTGTTGTATTCGGCGCGAGTGATTCCTTACCGTGGTTCCTGGCTGGATTTCGAGTTTGATGCCAAAGATGCGGTGTTCGTGCGTATCGACCGCCGCCGCAAGCTGCCTGCAACCATTATTCTACGGGCACTGGAATTCACCTCTGAACAGATTCTCGACATGTTCTTCGAGAAAAACCTGTTCCATGTGAAGAAAGATGGCTTCTCCATCGACTTGATTCCTGAGCGTATGCGTGGCGATGTGGCCACCTTTGACATCAAGGA
>JBJHDG010000112.1:0-7709 GCA_050486425.1 Pseudomonadales bacterium
GCGCTGGGTGGTGAAGGTACAAGTGCATGCCGGTGGGCGTGGCAAGGCGGGCGGCGTCAAGCTGGCCGATAACCTGGAGCAGGTGAGGGCCTTCGCCGAGCAATGGATCGGCAAAAACCTGGTGACCTTCCAGACCGATGAGAAAGGTCAGCCGGTTGCCAAGATCTATGTGGAGAGCTGCACCGACATCGCCCGGGAGTACTATCTGGGTGCCGTGGTGGATCGCGGCAGCCGGCGCGTGGTGTTTATGGCGTCCACGGAAGGTGGCGTCGAAATCGAAAAGGTTGCGGAAGAAACGCCGGAAAAAATTATTCGCGCCAGCATTGATCCCTATGTGGGTGCGCAACCCTACCAGGGCCGGGAAATGGCATTCCAGTTGGGGTTGGTGGGTGATCAGGTCAAGCAGTTCACCCAAGTGTTTCTTGGCCTGGCAAAACTGTTTGCAGAAAAAGACTGTGCGCTGGTGGAGATCAACCCCCTGGTGGTCACCAGTGCGGGCGATATCCATTGTCTGGATGCCAAGCTGGTGATTGATGGCAACGCGCTGTATCGGCAGCCGGGCCTGAAAGCCATGCACGATCCCAGTCAGGAAGACGCCCGGGAAGCGCAGGCGGCGGCCTTTAACCTGAATTATGTGGCCCTGGATGGCAACATTGGGTGCATGGTCAATGGCGCCGGTTTGGCCATGGGCACCATGGATTTGGTAAAGCTCGCAGGTGGCAGTCCGGCCAACTTTCTGGATGTGGGTGGTGGTGCCACCAAACAGACAGTCGCGGAAGCTTTCAAGATCATTCTTTCCGATAGCAATGTGAAAGCCGTGCTGATCAATATTTTCGGCGGCATTGTCAGTTGCGCCACCATCGCCGAGGGCATTATCGGTGCGGTGCAGGAAGTGGGTGTGAAGGTGCCGGTGGTGGTACGGTTTGAAGGTAACAATGCGGCCCGTGGCGGTGAGATTCTGTCCCAGAGTGGGCTCAATATCATTGCCGCCAGTTCCCTGGCGGATGCGGCAGGCAAAGTAGTGGCAGCAGCAGGGGGCGCGGCATGAGTATTCTGATCGACAAAAATACCAAGGTTATCTGTCAGGGCTTCACCGGTGCCCAGGGTACCTTGCACAGTGAGCAGGCGTTGGCCTATGGCACACAGCTGGTCGGTGGTGTGACGCCGGGCAAGGGTGGCAGCCAACACCTGGGCTTGCCGGTATTTGATACGGTGCGGCAGGCGGTGGACACCACCGGTGCCACGGCTTCAGTGATCTATGTGCCTGCGGCTTTCTGCAAGGATTCCATTCTGGAAGCCATGGACGCAGGTATTCAGTTGATTGTCTGCATCACCGAAGGCATTCCCACCCTGGATATGCTGGCGGTGAAAGCGCGCCTGGATCTCACCAGCACGCGACTGATCGGCCCCAACTGTCCGGGCGTGATCACGCCTGGCGCCTGCAAAATCGGCATTATGCCGGGTGAGATCCATTTGCCCGGCAAGGTGGGCGTGGTCTCCCGCTCCGGCACCCTCACCTATGAGGCGGTCAAGCAGACCACGGATAAAGGCTATGGTCAGAGTACCTGCGTGGGCATCGGGGGGGATCCAATTCCCGGCAGCCACTTTATCGACATTCTGCGTTTATTCCAGAATGACCCAGGTACCGAGGCCATCGTGATGGTCGGTGAGATTGGCGGCACGGCGGAGGAGGAAGCCGCTGAATTCATCAAGGCCGAAGTCACCAAACCAGTGGTGGGTTACATCGCCGGTGTGACCGCGCCGCCGGGCAAGCGCATGGGGCATGCGGGCGCCATCATCGCTGGCGGCAAGGGTACGGCGGCCGAGAAGTTCAAGGCTCTGGAAGCGGCGGGTGTGCGGACCGTACGCTCCCTGGCCGAAATCGGCGACGCCCTGTCCGAAGTTACCGGCTGGGACTGAAGCTGCAGAAAGCTGGAAGCTGCCGGCATGGCGTAGGCGGGCAGGTGTAACCGCACCTGTTCCGCCTCGGGTCGCGATAGCCCACAACAACCCCCTGACGAATTTCTCTCTTGAAATCCCGCCGGGTGTCCCCATCAATGGCCTGAACTTCAGCTGACCGTATCAGGGGACCCATGTCGACAGCCACCGCTTCCTCCGCCAACGCCGAACAGTTCGGCTTCCAGACCGAAGCCCGCCAGCTTCTCAAGCTGATGATCCACTCCCTGTATTCCAACCGGGAGATCTTTCTGCGGGAATTGATTTCCAACGCATCGGATGCCATCGACAAGCTCAGATTCAGTGCCTTGTCGGCGCCAGAGCTGATCGCTGAGGACAACGATTACCGCATCCGAATCGAGTTTGACAAGGCCGCCAAAACGCTGAGCATCAGCGACAATGGCATTGGCATGAGCCGGGAAGAGGTGATTGCCAACCTGGGGACCATTGCCCGTTCGGGTACAGCGGAATTTCTGGCGCAACTCAGTGGCGATCAGAAAAAGGATGCGGCCCTGATTGGCCAGTTCGGCGTTGGTTTCTACAGCGCCTTTATCGTGGCCAATGAGGTGGAAGTGATCACACGCCGGGCTGGTGCGCCGGCAGACAGCGCCGTGCGCTGGATTTCTGCCGGTGAGGATAACTTCAGTGTTGCGCCGGCGGAGAAAGACACCCGAGGCACCCAGGTGATTCTGCACTTGCGGGATGATGCCCTGGAGTTCGCCGATGACTATCGTCTGAAGGCCATTGTTCGCCGCTACTCGGATCATATCGGTGTTAGCGTGGAAATGCCGCGCGCCGCTGCCAGCACGGCAAATGTCGAGGATGACGCTGAAGCGGCGGCTCATGCTCAGGACAGCCAGTGGGAAGCGGTCAATTCCGCGCGCGCCCTCTGGACCCGCTCACGTGCAGAGGTTACCGACGATGAGTACAAGGAGTTCTATCGTCACATTTCCCACGATTTCGACGAGCCGCTGACCTGGAGCCACAACAGAGTGGAAGGCAAGCTGGAATATACCAGCCTGCTCTATGTACCCAAGCATGCCCCGTTTGATTTGTGGAACCGGGATGCCCCCAAGGGCCTGAAGCTGTATGTGCAGCGCGTCTTCATCATGGATCAGGCCGAGCAATTTCTGCCCCTGTATCTGCGTTTTGTGAAGGGCGTGGTGGATTCCAGCGATCTGCCGCTGAATGTCTCCCGGGAAATCCTGCAGCAGGATGAGCGGGTGCAGAGCATCCGCAGCGCCCTCACCAAACGGGTATTGGATATGCTTGGCAAACTTGCCAGCAGCGAACCCGAGCAATACCAGAAGTTCTGGGAAGAATTTGGCGATGTGATCAAGGAAGGCCCGGCGGAGGATTTCGCCAACAAGGAGGCCATTGCCAAACTACTGCGTTTTGCTTCCACCAAGGGTGATGGCAGCAAGGAGCAGGTGTCGCTGGATGACTATGTGGCACGCATGGCAGAAGGACAGAAGAAAATTTATTACCTGTGTGCCGACAGCTACGAGATGGCTGCGCGCAATCCGCAACTGGAAATCTTCCGCAAGCGGGATATTGAAGTGTTGTTGCTGAGCCATCGCATTGATGACTGGGCCATGAGCCGTCTGGGATCCTATGCCGAACATCAATTGCAGGATGTGATGCGCGGTGATCTGGAGCTGCCAGGCACCGAGCAGGCCGATGCTGATGCCGAACAGGACGAATCGGTGAAGGGGCTCGCCGAGCGCCTGCAGGCGGCGCTGGGCGAGAAGGTCGCGTCGGTTCGCCCATCCACCCGACTGACCGATTCGCCGGCCTGTCTGGTGCTGGGGGAATTCGATATGGGGTTGCAAATGCGGCGCCTGTTGGAAGCTTCCGGGCAACCGGTACCTGCGACCAAACCCCACTTTGAGTTCAATGCCCAACATCCGTTGCTGCAACGCCTGGATCAGGAAGCCGATGAAGCCCGCTTTCAGGAGTTGGCACTGTTGCTGCTGGATCAAGCGGAACTGGCCAATGGCGGTCAGCTCAAGGATCCCGGCAGCTATGCCGAGCGTTTGAACAAGCTGCTGCTGGAATTGCTGGCCCGAACCTGATCAAGCTGGGACTGATACGCGGTTACTGGTTATCATGGCCCGCATGTTGGTGGGTTGGGATGGCATTATGACGATAGTTGCGTGCACCAGGCAGCGCTGGCTGCTCACTGTGGTGGTTGTACTGGCCGCGCCCTGGGCGCAGTCGGCCTGGGAAGCGCCCGGTTATCCGGGTGCCCAGCAGGTGGAACGGCGGCCAGCCAGCACGGGCAGCTTCGAGGTGCCACTGGCGTCGGTGGAACGCATCCGCAGTGAAACCCGCATCAGCAATCTGGTGCGTCCCAGCGGGCAACTGACTCAATTCACTTACGAAATACCCGCTGGTGCATCCCTGGACGCTGTGATTGCCCATTACCGGGCAGCACTGCGCGAGCAGGGAGAAACCCTGTTCGAATGTCGAGGCCGGGATTGTGGCCGCAGTAACGTCTGGGCCAACCATATCTACGGCCTGGCCATTCTGTATGGTGGCGACAACGAGCAGTATTACACCGCCCTGTTGCGCGAAGGTGGGCCCCACGGGGAGCTCCTGACGGCCTATGTGGTGCAACGGGGCAACCGCCGCATCTATGCGCACTTGCAACACATTCAGTTGCAGCAGCCGCTGGTGGTGGACCGCCGGCCCATGTTGCTGGAGCAGTTACAACGTAGCGGCCAAACCCAGCTCTTGGCATTGCCCTATGACCTGCGCGCCGAGTTACCCGCGCAGTCACAGCAGCAGCTGAGCGCGCTGGCGGAACCGCTGAGTAGTTTCAGGCCTGGCGAACTGGTGCTGGTATGTCATCTATATGGGCCGGGCACAGTGGCTGATCTACAGCAGCGGGCGCAGCGCTGTGCAGATCAGGCCAAGGCCCTGCTGGATCCTGCAGGTACATTGGAGATCAACGCTTATGGTGTGGGGCCGCTGGCGCCCATCAATGGCCGGGCGGCTTCCCGGCTGGAGCTGCTGTTGCCTTATCGCCTGGGACGGGACTGACGCGTGCGCGTGGAAGACGAACTGTTTACGTTGGGGGATCTGCTGCGCTGGTGCGCCTCAGCACTGGGACAAGCCGAGCTGTTCTATGGCCATGGCACGGATAACGCGTGGGATGAGGCGTTGGCGCTGGTATGTGGCGCCCTGCGGCTGCCCATGGATAAGGTCGAGTTCCTGCTGGGGACACGTCTGACGCTGGCCGAGCGCCGCCGCATTCTGCGCATGCTGCAACTGCGTATCAAGCGCCGCATACCTTTGCCTTACCTCACTGGCGAGGCCTGGTTTGCCGGGCACAGGTTTTTGATCGAACCTGGTGTGTTGATCCCCCGCAGCCCCATTGCAGAGCTGCTCAGCAATGGCTTCGCACCCTGGTTGCAGCGCACGCCCTTGCGCATTTTGGATTTGTGTACCGGATCCGGTTGTATCGGCATTGCCTGTGCCTATGAATTTCCCGACGCCGAGGTGGTGCTGAGCGATATAGACCCCAAGGCCCTGGCATTGGCGGCGCGCAATGTGGCGCTGCATGACATGCAGGATCAGGTGCAGGTGGTGCAGTCGGACTTGTTCGCCACGCTACCGCCCGGACACTTTGATCTCATCGTCACCAATCCGCCTTATGTGGATGCGGCGGACCTGGCAAGCATGCCGGCAGAATTTCAGCACGAACCGCGCTTGGCCCTGGCGGCCGGGGAGGATGGCCTGGATCTGATCTGTGAGATTCTGGCCCAGGCGGCGCATTGGCTGAGCCCCGATGGCGTGCTGGTGGCGGAAGTGGGCAACAGTGCCGAGGCATTGGTGCAGCGTTTCCCCGGCCTGCCGTTGATCTGGCCGGAGTTTGCCGCTGGCGGTCACGGTGTGTTCATGGTGGAGCGTGCCGGCCTGCTGCCGGCCGCGACCCTGGCGCAGGCTGCGGCGCCTCACTGATGGGTTATACTGCGCCGCATTTGTGGCGGGTAGCCTCTCATGTCCGGTAACACCTTTGGCAAGCTTTTCAGTGTCACCACCTTTGGTGAGAGCCATGGTTTGGCGCTGGGCGCCATTGTCGATGGCTGTCCCCCCGGCTTGCCGCTGACCGAAGCGGATCTGCAGCTGGATCTGGATCGGCGCCGGCCCGGGCAATCCAAGTACACCACCCAGCGGCAGGAACCTGATCAGGTACGCATCCTCTCGGGTGTATTCGAAGGCAAGACCACGGGCACGCCCATAGGTCTGCTGATTGAAAACCAGGATCAGCGCAGTAAGGATTACACCAATATCCAAACCCAGTTCCGCCCGGCGCATGCGGACTACACCTACATCAAGAAATATGGCCGGCGTGATTACCGTGGCGGTGGTCGTTCCTCCGCGCGGGAGACGGCCATGCGGGTGGCAGCAGGTGCCATTGCGAAAAAATATCTCGCCCTGCATTACGGCACCCAGATTCGCGGATACATGGCCCAGATCGGCCACCTGCGCACGGATGACCAACATTTCGATTGGGCGGCGGTCAACCAGAATCCTTTTTTCTGTCCGGATCCAGGCAAGGTGGATGAGATAGCCGCTTTCATTGATCGCCTGCGCAAGGAAGGGGATTCCATTGGCGCCCGCATCAACCTGGTGGCTTCCCAGGTGCCACCCGGACTGGGGGAGCCCATATTCGATCGCCTGGATGCAGATATTGCCCACGCTCTGATGAGCATCAATGCCGTGAAAGGCGTGGAGATCGGCGCCGGTTTTGCGGCGGTGCAGCAGCGTGGCACCCAGCACCGGGACGAGATGACCAAGGCAGGTTTTCTCAGCAATCAGGCGGGTGGTGTGCTGGGTGGTATCTCTTCGGGTCAGGACATCCTGGCCAGCATCGCACTCAAGCCCACCTCCAGCTTGCGCCTGCCGGCACGTAGTCTGAATGAAGCCGGCGAGGAAATTGAGGTGGTCACTACTGGCCGCCATGATCCCTGCGTCGGCATTCGCGCCACGCCTATTGGCGAAGCCATGTTGGCCCTGGTGCTGATGGACCATGTGCTGCGGCAGCGGGCGCAGAGTCCGGAACGGGACTATCGCGGCGCCAACGCCTGATGTTTAAGGATCTCCAAAAAGGCCCGGGAGGCATTGGGCAGGGTTCGGTCTGGATGGGTGACGGCGCCCAGAGTTCTGGACATGGGTGGCGTGGCTACCCTCAGCACAGATAGTGGCGGCCGGATCAGGCTCATGGGCAGCACGCTCCAGCCCAGGCCGATGGCAACCAGCATGCCGATGGTCTCCAGATAGTTGGTGGACAGGGGCTCATCGAGACTGAGCCCGGCGTCGGCAAACCTGCTGGCCACAATGCGGCCGGTAAAGGTGGACAGCCCAGGCAAAATGGCTTGGCTGTCCGCCAATGTCGCCAGGTTCAGGGGCTGCTGATCCTGCTGTTGCTGTTGATACAGCGGATGGGCAGAGGTGGCCACAAAGGCCAGTGGATCCAGCCACAGGGGCTCATAGTGCAGGGCCGGGCTGCCCTGGGGATTCAGGGTCACCACTGCCAGATCCGCCTCGGCCGTACGTACCAACTCATGGGCCACTTCCGAGTCCACAAACCGAATATCCAACCGCACCTGGGGATGCGCCTGGGTAAAGGCTTGCAGGCTGTCCGCCAGCCGGTGCAGGCCCACGTGATGGCTGGTGGCCAGGCGCAGCCGGCCATCGACCCGGCCTTCCAGGTTCTGCAGCAGGGTCTGGGTGTCACTGAGCTG
>JBJHDG010000113.1:0-7682 GCA_050486425.1 Pseudomonadales bacterium
CGCCCGATACTGCGGGCGGACGGACGTCGCATCGGCCGGACCAACGTCGTAGTAATAGCCATGGTAATCCCGGGTGGCAAACATGGGGCCGGCGGCAAAGCCCCAGTGCCAGGCCCCGGTCGGTGCGGCATTGGAGAAGTTCAGGGTCGGATTGAAACGCCAGCCGGCATGGCTCAGCGACCTGCCAGCGGTGGCCAGGGCGGCACGCGCCGGCAGTCGCAACTGCCAGTGCTGCCCTGGACCCTGGTAGAGCTCAATTTGCAGAGACGGCCCCAACTCCAGGATGGGATCCAGGTCTTCCATCCCAGCACGACGACCACGGTCACTGCTCTGCACCGGCGTCGCCCCATCGATACTGATATCCAGGACATAACGCGGATGATTCAGCAGCAAGCCCCGGGCCCCGCCCCGATCCGCCTGCAAGCGTTGCCCGCGGTAAATCACATAGGGCACCGGCAACACATAGGTCTCCCGCCGCGCCGACCCGGGATACTCGGGGAATTGCACGACCCCGAGTCCCATACCCAGTTCCCACAAGGGCCGTGCCGGCGTAGCGGCCGATTCCGCCACGGCCATCCACGGTGCTGCCAGGAGCAACGCAGCACTCAGTAGCCGAACTGGCAGCACCCGAAACCATGACGGCCAGCCCTGCCCCAAGCGCTGGCCGTCAGCAGCAATGCCAGCTTCGGCAACCATAGCCAGATTCATGTGGATCCCTGATTACTGGATCTGCACGACCTTGCCGTTCTCGAAGTGAACCAGGTTGGTGGCAAAACGATGCCGCCAGAATCGCCACTGGTCATCATCCAGGCTGCGCGTCTCATGCCCAGGTGGATAGCCGCGGGCCACAATGATCTCGGCCTTGGTCATGCCCACCCGCATTTCGCCCCGGGCAATGGCTTCCTGGGCATCGGCGCTGAACTGGGAGAGATCCACGGGTTCACGGCCGAAGGTGCGGGCAAACAGGGTATCCAGATCCACCGTGGTGTGCTGGGGCACATTGGCCAACACGAACTGACCACGACCTTCGACGGTGAACTGAATGCGATTGCGCGCCTTGCGCCCCACCGTGACTTTGGTGTTTACCGGCAACAACACATCCACATGATAGTTGGTGGCCAGAATCTCATTGCGTTGATTGGCCCACATGTTGACCTGGGTGTAGTAAACATTGTCGGCATGCGCCACCAGTGGCAAACCCATCGCCAGCAGCAGCCCAGCCAACAGCTTGGTAGCTAACCTGTGTATCAGTTTCACTGCAGTCTCCTCAATCGAGTGGGGGGTTGGATGTGGCCTTGTGAGCCTGGGCACAAGGTATGAGGAAATGCCACCGGGATCAACCGGCGACTGCTTGCACCTGCGACGATAAAGTCTGAGACTCCGGAAAACCTGAAGGAGTTAAAACATGTCCTTGATCTATCCCATGTTCTGCCTGGTGCTGCTGACCTTTGCCGTGGGCTTCGCGCTGGGCGGTCTGCGCACACGGGCAGCGCTGCGTGGTGAAGTACAGATGCGCTATTTCCGCTTGATGATTGGTGAGGCGCCGCCCTATCTGAAACAACTGGAACGCAACTTCAGCAACCTGTTTGAAGTGCCCGTACTGTTTTATGCCGCCTGCATTTTGGCGCTGATGCTGCAACTCCAGAACCCACTGGTACTCGCCTTGGCCTGGCTGTTTGTAGGGCTGCGCCTGGTACATACCCTGATTCATGTCACCTACAACAATTCTTTGCACCGCTTTTTCGCTTTTATTGGCTCCAGCCTCGCTGTGCTGGCGCTCTGGATCCTGTTGCTGCTGCAGGCACTGGAGGTTTGATGCTGGATTTATTGCTATTTGCGGTCATTCTGGTAGCCGTTGCTGTCATTCCCGTCATGTTGGCGGCGCGCTTGGTGGGAGCACGGCGGCGCGGGCTCTTGCCGGCGCTGGCAGCCGTGATTCTGCTGTCCGCCCTGTCCATCCTGATCCAGGAAACCATCGCCCATGATGCACTGCAATTTGTCGCCGTGGTGGCGGGCGGCGCCGCCATTTTTGCCCTGACCCTGGGTACCAGCCTGCTACGCGGACTGGGTGTTGCCGTGGTGGTGGTGGGCATTCAGGTGCTGGCCGCAATGCTGTTCGCCGCTCTATTGCTGAGCCTCTGACACATGATTACCTGGCAATTGCGCCCCGTACTGTTGCTTACGACATTGCTGCTAGCGACAGACGCCGCCGCACAACAGCAGGAGGTTGTCAGCGCCAACGCGCTCGTACAGGCGGCACTGGCACGCACCCAGCATCAGGTACGCTACGATGGCCGCTATCTGCGCATCGACTATCCCTGGGGTGATGTACCTGCCGATATCGGCGTGTGCACCGATGTGGTGATTCGCAGTTATCGCGCCGTTGGCGTGGACTTACAGCAGCTGGTGCATGCAGACATGCGCCAGCACTTTGCACTGTATCCGTCACAACGCCTGTGGGGGCTGCGCCAGCCGGATCCCAATATCGATCATCGCCGGGTTCCCAATCTGCAAACCTTTTTCACCCGCCACGGCGAGGCTTTCGCACCCAGTCAGGACTATCGCGTTTATCAGCCTGGCGACATCGTAACCTGGTTACTGCCCGGCAACCGGCCTCACATGGGCATAGTGATTGATCGATATGATGTGATTTCACGCGTACCACTCATCGTGCACAACATAGGGCTGGGGCCGGAGGTGGAAAACCTGTTGTTCATGTACGAGATCAGCGGCCATTACCGCTATCTGCCCGCGCTACAGCAGCTGCAACAGGTGCCACGTCCAAAACCCTGACGACATCCAGCCACCAACAGGGCCGGATCAGGTTTTCGTTTTAGCTTTCGCCAGCCAACGATCCAGTTGATTTGCAAAGGCTACGCGCTCCCGCTGCCCCAAAGGCGCGGGCCCACCAGTCTGAATACCACTGCCACGCAAGGTGTCGAGAAAATCCCGCATATTCAACCGGCCACGGATATTCTCGGTGGTGAAGAGTTCGCCCCGCGGACTCAGCGCCAAACCACCCTTGGCAATCACCTCGGCAGCCAAGGGAATATCCTGAGTGATCACCAGATCACCGGCCTGCATGCGCTGGGCAATTTCGTTATCGGCCACGTCAAAGCCAGCCGGCACCTGCAGGGACTTGATATTGGCGGCAGTGGGTACCCCGATATACTGATTGGCCACCAGGGTCAGCTGAATACCGGTGCGCGCAGCCGCACGAAACAGAATTTCCCGCACCACCACCGGACAGGCATCGGCATCCACCCAGATCTGCATCAATAATTTCCGCTCATAAACAGCACCAGATCATAGCCGCGCCGCCTGCACATGCATCCAATCGAAATTGCGGTGACGGCCCAAACTCAGCCAACCTTCCTGCTCCCAACACTGCCACCAGGCATCGTAGACCGGCGCCGCGAAGGCAGCACGATCCCGGCCCCATTCCAGTTTGTTGCGGGCCGGATCAAAATCAAACGCGATGCCCCAGGCATGGGTGGACAGCCGGGTACCACCGCGCATGTCACGCAGATTGAAACCGCCGCCGTATAAATCCAATCGCAGCTCGGCAATACCGTCCGGGCCATAGTGCGCCAGCACAGCCTCCAGCACTGCCCGCAAACTGTCCCGCACCTTGTGATGACATTGAGTGCGACGCACCTGCTGGGATAGTTGCCAAGACAGCCGCAGCGGATACGGCAGGTCCAGCATCACCAGGCTGGAACCTGGAGCACCATAAAACGCCTGTAATGCCGCCATGTCATCCCGGGGCCAGCCATGGGGGTTGGCAGTTGCAGGCTGTCGATCCCGCCAGGGCGGTGGCAGACTGCCTGTGGCTTGGAGATGGGCCAGTTGGCCACTGGCATATTCCGTCTGCGGGCCATACAGACCATCCAAGGTACCCACCTGCAGACCAGCCCGGCGCGCATACCATTGCAACAGCAGCACCACCTGGCGGCGATTTGACCAAGTCTGCCATTGCTGTGGCAGATCCTGGCGCTGGGTCAGCGCTGCCGTGGCGGCCGCATAAGTTTTAGCGCCCAGCTTGCCATCCACAGGCCCAGGATCCAGGCCTTCATGTTTGAGCAGCTGCTGCAGCAATCTGATCTGGGCAACGTTCACGAAAACCTCCCGATGTCTCAGACGCAATTGGCAGCGACCGGAAACGCTTGATTGAACCCGAGTCCGGTGATAATACCTAAGTTCCAATGGCGTGACATTCCGGAGTAGCGCATGACCGGCAAGCAGGAGCACGCAAGCAAGACACTACTGGAACTGGCCGTTGATCTCTCCCCCGCCGGCATGTTGGCGGTGGATGAACAGGGCACCATCTTGTTGGTGAATCGGGAGATCGAACGCCTCTTTGGTTATGAACGGGATGAACTGCTCGGCCAAAGTGTGGACCTACTCGTCCCCGGACACCTGCGCGCCGATCATCCCGGCAATCGGCAACGCTTCTTTCAGCATCCCAGAGCCCGCCCCATGGGCATTGGTCGCGACCTGTTTGGTCTGCGCAAGGATGGCCAGGAAGTACTGGTGGAAATCGGGCTGAACCCTATTAGCACCGACCACGGACTCTGCGTACTCTGCTCCATTGTCGACATCAGCGCCCGACGCCAAACTGAAGAACAGTTGCGACAGGCACAAAAGCTGGAGGCCATCGGCACTCTGGCTGGCGGTGTTGCCCATGATTTCAACAACATCCTGCTTGCCATTGTCGGCCACGCCGAACTCCTGCAAACCGGATCCACGCTGGATACGCAACAGCAGCAGGATCTGGCGCAAATTCTGAAAGCCGCCGAACGCGGGCGGCAACTGGTACAGCGCATTCTAACGTTCAGTCGCCAGAGTGAAGTGGCAAAAACACCGCTGAATCCCCGCGCCAGCGTGCATGAAATACTGCAGTTGCTGCGCGCCTCCATTCCCAGATCCATTGAAATCGATGAACGGCTGGATGAAAACACGCCCAGCATTCTTTCTGATGAAACTCAACTGCATCAGGTGGTGATGAATCTGGCCACCAATGCTGCCCAGGCCATGCCGGATGGTGGTTTGCTGGAAGTAGGGCTGGGCCCCTGGGTGGTAAAACCGGATGACCGCCTGGCCAATAAATTGCGGCCCGGCCTCTACACCAGACTGAGCGTGCGCGACGCTGGCGAAGGTATGCCACCGGAGATTATGGAACGCGCCCTGGAACCGTTCTTCACCACCAAAGGACCAGGACGTGGTACCGGGCTGGGGTTGGCCGTGGTACACGGCATTGTGGAAAGCCACCAGGGCACCATGGAGATCAACAGTGTGCCCGGCCAGGGCACCCAGGTGGATATTTATTTTCCCGCCCATATCACCAAGGATGCAGTGGCCAATACCACTGACAACAACGTTGATACACGCCGACATATCCTGCTGGTGGAAGATGAGGTGGCCATTGCCAGCATGTTGAAGCGACAGATCAACACCCTGGGCTATCAGGTGACAGTACATACTTCCAGCCTTGCCGCCTTGGAAACCTTCCGCGCGCAGCCCCAGGCATTCGATTTGCTCATCACCGATAACAGCATGCCGAAGATGACGGGGCTGGCGCTGGCACAGGAAATTCTGCAACAACGTCCGAACCTGCCGGTGCTGCTCATCTCGGGTATTGCCGAAGTGGCAGATCATGCGGAGCTGCATGCCTTGGGTATTACGGCGATTCTGGCAAAGCCGCATAGCATGCAGCAGCTGCGGCAGGTGGTGAGTCAGCTGTTACCGGGCTGATTCAGGTCAGCTGCGCCACCACATCCAGGGCTTCATTCAGCGTCTCCACACCATGCACATGCATGCCCTTGAGGGCAGGCCGCGGCGCATTGGCCCTGGGCACAATGGCTCGGGCGAAACCATGTTTGGCCGCTTCCCGTAATCGTTCCTGACCATTGGCCACCGGCCGCACTTCACCAGTTAAACCCAACTCACCAAACAAAATCAGATCTCTGGGTAGGGCCCGACCACGGAAACTGGATAACACCGCCAGCAGCAGCGCCAGATCAGCGCCGGTTTCCAGAATGCGCACCCCGCCCACCACATTGGCAAACACGTCCTGATCCGCCAGGGCGATACCGCAGTGGCGATGCAGTACGGCCAGATGCATGGCCAACCGCTGGGCATCCAAGCCCACCGCCACGCGCTTTGGATAACCGCCCTGCACGGTATCCACCAGCGCCTGCAATTCCACCAGCAAGGGCCGCGTACCTTCCCAGGTCACCGTGGCCACGCTACCCGGCGCCAGGCGCTCACCGCGTTGCAAAAAAATCGCCGAGGGATTGGGCACTTCCTTCATGCCTTTATCGGTCATGGCGAAAATGCCCAGTTCATTGACGGCACCAAAGCGGTTTTTCAGGCCACGCAGGGTGCGGTATCTGGAACCGGCCGGACTATCCAGCATGATGAAGCAATCGATCATGTGCTCAAGCACCTTGGGGCCCGCCAGACTGCCCTCCTTGGTGACATGACCCACCAGAATCACCACGGTCTGTGTCTGTTTGGCGAGACGGGTAAAAAACGCAGCGGTTTCCCGCACCTGACTGACACTGCCAGGCACGGCTTCCACCTGCTCCAGCTGCATCACCTGAATGGAATCCAACACCAGAATGCGCGGCTTGTATTGCTCGATCAAAGCCGCCACGGCTTCGGCCCTCGTTTCTGCCGCCACCCGCAGATGATCCAACGGCAACTGCAAACGCCGTGCGCGCATGGCCAGCTGCTGCAGGGATTCTTCACCGGAGACATAAAGCACTTCACCCTGGGCCGCGAGGCTGGTGGTTACCTGCAACAGCAAGGTGCTCTTGCCGGCACCCGGATCACCACCCATCAGTACCACGGAGCCAGGCACCAGGCCACCGCCCAATACTCTGTCGAATTCGGCCAGGCCCGTGCTGATGCGATCGGCATCTTCAGTGGCTACTGCGGCCAACACCTGCACGTCGGCGGCAACACCGGCAAAACCCAGGCTGCGCGCACCATTGCCGGCACTTTTACCCGCACCAAGACTGACGCGGCTCAGGCTGTTCCACTCGCCACAGGCGGTGCACTGACCTTGCCACTTGGGATAGTCCGCACCGCAGTCGTTGCAGACATAAGCCGCTTTCGCCTTGGCCATGGCTTAACCATCCAGCTCCGGATAACGGGCATAGTCACCTGGCGCCAGATTTTCGAACTTGGTCAGCTTGCCAATAAAGGATAAACGCACGGTACCGATGGGTCCGTTACGCTGTTTGCCGATGATTATTTCGGCGGTGCCGCGCTCCGGGGATTCCGGGTTGTAGACCTCATCCCGGTAGATAAACAAAATCACATCCGCATCCTGCTCAATGGCGCCGGATTCCCGCAGATCCGACATCACTGGCCGTCTGTCGGTGCGATTTTCCAGGCTGCGGTTGAGCTGCGACAGCGCAATCACCGGGCACTTCATTTCTTTGGCGATGGCTTTGAGTGAGCGAGAAATTTCCGAGATCTCACCGGTACGGTTATCAGCTTTTTCCGAAGATCGCATCAGCTGCAAATAGTCGATGGCAATCAGCCGTAAACCGCCGGACTCCTTGGCCACACGACGGGCACGGGTACGAATTTCATTGGGAGACAACGCCGGCGTGTCATCGATAAACAGCGGCTTGTCTTTCAGCATGCTCACCGCCGACGTAAACCTGGGC
>JBJHDG010000114.1:0-7680 GCA_050486425.1 Pseudomonadales bacterium
TGAGGTTGGATTCAAAGAACTAAAAATACAGCGCGATGATGAGAATGACTGGATACTGTGTAAGATCGAAGAAGGTAACTTCCAAGGATATGGCGGACCTCATAATTTGGGCGAATTGATTGGAATTTTCCTGACATGGGCTGATAATAACGCCCCCTAACCATTTTTTCTTGTTGAAAATGGTGTGGATCGTTTAGTCGATAAACTTTTTTCTAGAGATAAACCTAGATGAGATTTCCAGCAGCCAATATCGTCTTGTTCGCGTCTTTGTTACACGTCGGATTTTCCCATGCAACGTTGCAGATCCCGGATCAAATTATATATGAGGGGGAGCTATACGAGCTAAAAACCTATCCTTTGTACCAAGTATTTAGGGTAAGTCCTACGATTCTTCCTGAATCCGAGGTTTTTACAACCGCTCTATGGCGGGGATACCGCGCTATTTTTGAAGTGGTAGGGGACCAACTCACAGTGGTTGATATTGGAATAAAGGCGTTTGATGGTGCCGACGAGCTTGGGTTCGATACATTTTTTGTTTCGGTGATTGATGAAGTATTTCCGGATCAGGCCGATAGGCTGATGCAGTGGTACACAGGCGTCCTAGCGTTCCCAAAGGTTCATTTTGAGCGTTACGTGATGTTAAGAGTGGAGGGCGGTCGAATAATTACAAAGGTTGAATTTTCCCGCGACGAGTATCTTCGCTACAGGCAGCGTCAACTCGATGAGTTCAGGTCTGCCGAGCATTACAGGTCGACGGAAGAGTATAGGGAGTTGTTGCTAGAGATGTTGTATGAAGACGAAGATGAAGATGAAGATGAAGGCGAGGTCGATTTTGATATAGACAAGCTTATTTTTTACGCAGGAGAGTATTCGGGCCGCATATATGTAGATTTCTACGAATGACAATGGCGCTCTGATTTGTTCGGTTCTAGCGTTAACTTTTTACCAGCGGCAAGAAAATCCGAAAACAGGTGCCGGCGCCTGGCGCTGTTTCCACCAAAATAAACCCCTGATGCTGGCTCACAATGCCATGCACTGTTGCCAAACCTAGTCCGGTGCCCTTGTCGGCATCCTTGGTGGTGAAGAAAGGCTCGAAGATCATTTCTTGGGTGGCGGTGTCCATGCCCGTGCCAGTGTCGCACACTGATAACGCTACGAATGCGCCGGAGCGGGCTTCAACATGCTGCTCACACCAGGCTGCGTCCAGCTGCCGGTGCTGGGTACTGATATTGAGGCTGCCGCCATCGGGCATCGCGTCCCGGGCGTTGGCAACCAGGTTGGTCAGCAGTTGATCGCCTTGGCCAGGGTCCAGCATGACAGTGCAGGTCTCTGCGCACGGCTGCCAGTGTAATTGCCCAACAGGCGTTGCAGCATAGGTTGCCGCTCGCTAATCATGCTGTTGAGTTCGGTGGCTTGTGGGTGATGGCGTTGCTTGCGGGCAAACGCCAGCAATTGCCGGGTGATGTCGGCTGAGCGCTCGGCGGCATGCAGCACCTGCTGTAGATCTGCATGGAGCGCGTTATCAGGCTGAGTTTTCTCCAGGGCATTTTCCACATAACCCAAAATCACGCTGAGCATGTTGTTATAGTCGTGAGCGACACTGCCGGCCAGGCGGCCGATGGCTTCCAGGCGGCGTGCCTGTTGCAGCTCTGCCGCCAGGCGCTTGTGCTCGGTAATGTCATGCACGATGGTATGTAATAGTTTGCGATCACCCACATCCAGCGCGCTTTCGAATAGGGCTACTTCGCGTTCACTTTGATCAGCGCACCGTTGACGAGCTTCCTGGTATAGCCTAAGGCCGGCGGGATCCGATTGTCGGTCATCAGTGTTGGAAGCAGGGGCTTGGAGTTGCGCCATTGGCATACCGCGTAATTCGATTTGTGGGTAGCCGTAAAAACGGCTGGCAGCAGCGTTGGCTTCTACGATCCGACCGCTGTCTGGGTCGATAAGTAGCTTTACTGCTGGATCATTGAAAAATAGGTCGCGAAAGCGCTGTTCGCTTGCAGCCAGACTCTTGTTGGCCAGGGCCAACTCTCGGGTGCGAGACGCAACTTGCCAGCGCAATAGCGCAATAAATAGTACCAACAGTGCCACTGCGATTGCGGCACTTACCAGTAGCCAGATCAGCGCTCGTGGAATAACCGTGGTGGGTGGCCGCTCCATCCAGCGCGCCAATGCGGCATAGTACGCTGAGTTGGGTTCACGCTTCATGCGTTGGAGGTGGTGATCTATGGCGTTGAGTAAATGCAGATTCTGATCGCGGGCAGTGGCGAAATAGAGTGATGTAGGATCGAAGACAATAGAGGTTTTATCCAGCCCATACTGTTGATGAAAGTAATCTCCAAAAAAATGATTGCTGATGGCCGCATCAGCCTGGCCGCCAGTGACGGCGGCAAATGCATCTGCAAAGCTCTCGTATCCAGTAATGGCTACCTGATAGCCAAAGCCTTCCATCATCTGACCAAACAGTTGCTCCTGTACCGACCCACTGAGCGTAGCCACCTGAAGCCCGTCCAGTTGAGAGATGCGGCTCAAGGCAAGCTGTGCAGGCGCGTACAGGCTGGACCAGCTGCTGGCGACTTCTTCCTGGTGAAAGCTGTATAACCTGAGGCGCTCTGGGCTTTGCGCCACATCGGGCATGAGATCAATTTCAGCGCGAGTGAGTGCTTCAAGACACTGCGCCCAGTCGCAGCTTACGTACTGCAACTGCCACTGTTCCTGGCGAGCAATTGCATCAAGGATATCCACGAAGATACCCGCCGGTCGTCCTTGGTCATCCAGGAAGAGCTTGGGTTGATTTTGGTACAGACCGACGCGGACCTGGGTGTTGGCGTTGGCGGCAGAGGACACCGTAGACGTAAGCGCTATCAGCAAGTAAAGCGCTAGTTGGTGAACAGAGCCCGATCGGTGTCTAGTGGCGCGAACGCTGACTGTCATGCCGGGCCTATGGCTGGAGGCGGCAGCTGCCTGATGGCAGGAGTATATGTCAGCCAACCTGCTTCTGCGCCCAATTTCTGATGATGCGGGCAAGTGCATCCAGGCCATCCGTGAGAGCCGCCGGGCCTGGTTGAAGAATCAGTGGTGACTTGATTTCATGCAGCTCGCCGTTAATCACGGCGGGTATCTGCTGCCAGCCTGGCCGGGTGGAGAGCTGGGCTGGTCGGAATTTTTTGCCACACCAGGAGGCAATAATAATATCAGGCTGACGCGCTACTACAGCATTGGGGTCGGCCAGGATGCGATCCCTTGCCAATGCGGCACTGGCCAGCTCGGGGAAACTGTCTTCGCCGCCGGCAATGCGGATCAGCTCACAGATCCATTGGATGCCGGTAATCACTGGCGTATCCCATTCTTCGAAATATACCTGTGGCCTGCGTGGCAAGTCGGCGGCGGCCTGTTGCACCCGCGCTAGTCGTGACGCCAGGTAGCTGGCGTAGTGGGCGGCTTGCTCGGCGCAGCCCACCAGGGCGCCCAGGCGCTGAATATAACTGAGAATCCCGTCAACGCTGCGATGGTTGCTGATCCAGACTTCAACCCCAGCCTTGATCAGTGCCTGGGCAATCTCGGCCTGTATGTCGGAAAAGCCGATGGCAAGATCCGGCCGCAGGGCCAGGATCTTGTCGATCTTGGCGCTGGTGAAGGCCGACACTTTGGGTTTTTCTTTGCGCGCCTGCGTTGGCCGTACGGTGAATCCTGAGATGCCGACGATGCGATCTTGCTGTCCCAGGGCGTACAGCACCTCCGTGGGTTCTTCGGTCAGGCAGACTATTCGCTGCGGCAGGCTCATGGCGATGGCTCTGTGCCCCGATTGGGTTGCCGCACATTGCGATGTGCATAAGGGCAGTGCCGGCAGCGGTTGCCACAGCAATCCCCGCGCTTGCGCAGATAGTTGGCCGTTAAGACAAACCGGCCATCCTTATCCAGATAGTAATCCTCATTCGGGATCAGCGGTGGTTTCACGCGTGCGGCCTGGATGCGTGCAACCAGGTGGGATACCAGCGTTGTGCCAAGGCCAAGCTGCCGAACAGCAGGAACGCATAAAAGGCATCTCCGGTGAGACTGTTGCGGAAGAAGGGTAGGGCTGCGGTATAGCAAGCCAGCAGCCCTTCCAGGCTTGCCGGATAGAAGCTGCTACGCCACCAGACGCCGAAATTGGTGACCAGAAAGAACAGCACCGAGCCAGTCAAGGCAGCACCGCCCACGGCCAGGTAGAAACGGCTGGCACGGCGCACCAGCAGTCCTAGCCCCACCACGGCGGCGAAGCTGCCGTAGACGTAGGGCCTGGAACCCAGCGAGAAACCGTCATAAACAAACAGGCCCAGTGCCAGATCGCTGAGCGCCATGGCGGCCAATGGCACGAACAAGGCCAGCCAGCGGCTGCTGAAATACACGCCACCGAACAATGCCATGGCCGCAATGGGCGAAACATTGGGGGGATGTGGTAACAGCCTCATGGCAGCGGCTGCAAAAATGATGATCAGCAGCGCGTTCAGTTTGATGGTAAAGGTTTCATGGGGGGCAGATGTGGTCATGGCGGTGCTCCTACAGCAGATCAGTGAAATAACGGCCGTCCCGATACAGGGTTTCGCCCAACCGGATAGGTACTGGCTGGGTAAACATCGGACCATCGTAAACAAAAGAATGATATTCCCCACGCTCGCCGCAAGGATCCACGCTGGCCGGTAGATCACGTAACAAAGCCGCATCCAATTCGCGTCCGGCGAAGTCGCTACTGAGCCGATCGGCGCTGACGCAGCATAGGCGGGCTTTGAAGCCCGCAGCGATAAATGTTTGCATCAGTGTGCCGGTATTCTGTTGCCAGAGCGGGAAGACGCCGTGCATCTGCAAGCTGCCGAGCATAGCCAGGCGGTAGTTGCGCAGATCTTCCAGAAACAGATCACCGAACGCGATGTGATATATCTGCTGCTCGCGATAGCTCAGCAGTGCCTGCTGCATGCCGGCTTCATAGTCGGCATTGGTGCAGTTGGCGGGTAATTGCAGTTGATGCAGCGGCAGGCCCAGGGCATCAGCCTGGCGTTCCAGCAGTTCGCGGCGCACACCATGATGGCTGACGCGATCGAACTCGGCCGCCACTGTAGTGAGCAGTGCCACCACATGAAATTCGTGAAATTTGGGATCCTGGCGCAGCGCACGCAGGCACAGGGCACTGTCCTTGCCGCCGCTCCAGGACAGTACGACGGGTGTCGTAGCCATCTACTGTTGCCCTCCGCAACATCTGGTTCATGCGTCAGGCCGGTCTACGGGCTAATGAGCGGCGGGATTCACCGGGGCGGGCCACCTTCCCATGCGCTTGCACAGTGGTATGCCGGCACGCCTTGACTCAATTACCGTTGCGGGGGCAGCACCGGCATTGCAGACCTTTTGGGTCTTGCGCACCGGTTTCCCGATTAGGTCCACAAGTGGACACCTGAAGCGAGGTCGCAGACTAGCATGGCATTGAAAATGGGGTCAACGCAAACCGGTAAGCTGATCAGCTCAGCGCGTAACGTCCACCGGGTCGATCCGCACCAATAACCCGAATCTAGGGTGGTCCAGATAATGCAGCTCAGCGCTGCGCATGCGCCGGCTTTCATCCAGCAGTTGATAGGGACGCAGTGGCTGAGAGAAATCGGCAAAGGTGGGATCTCGCCACAGCAGCGCATGGAAGTGCAGGAAACGCCCCAAAGTGACTGTGAGGGTGCCTTCATATTGCCAGCGGTCGCCTTGGCGCTCACCCGCTTGCAGCAGCATGGGCTGGGGGTTATCCATATCAGGTACGGGTTGTATCCAGGCACCGTGCCAGATTACATGCAGGTCGGCGCTGCCGCGCAGGCGATTGGCCTGGGCCTGCAGGCGCAGCTGGTCGGGTTCAAGCAGGCGTAAGCTGCGTTCGCGCAGCAACGCGGTTTGTGCCTCGGCATGCTCGGCTGCCTGCTGCTCGACAGCTGCTGTCTCGGCATTTGGCTCGGCGCTGCCAACTTGGGTCAGGTCATCACGACCCAGACGAAGTTCGTATTCCACCACAGCCGGTGGCGCCCGGAATGCGTCGACCAATTCGGCTTCTGTGTTGACGTCGACGGCCGCCGCTGGTGATGGGCTTTGAAACGTCGGCCAGGGTTCATCGGTGAACCAATCCCGGCGCATGGCGATCAGATCGTCGGGGGTCATGCCCAGCTGGCGCAGCAGCGCCGCATCATCCAGCACCAGTGCCAACATGCGGTTGGGATATTGCCGAGGTTTTTCCAATGCCAGGCGCTCTTGTCGCACTTCCAGATCGGAGCCGCGTTCAAACAGCAGGACTTCCACCTGATACCAGGCCGCGTTGGCGACTGCGCTGGTGCACTGCCACAGCAGACAGAGCGTGAGCAGGGAACGGGTTGTTAGCCAACGGAAGTGTTTCATGCGGTTGCTGCCATGGGTTGTTTGGGGCTGAGCCGGTCCAGCAGGGCGGCTACCGCCTGAAAGCGCTGTTCCGGATCGTCCAATGTGCGTTGCATGCGCAGTTTGTTGCCGCCTTCCAGGCGGTAGCTGTTAGGCTCGGCCTGTACCAGTCGCACCAGCGCAATAGGGTCCACTTGGGTATCCGGGCGAAATTCCAGCGTGCCACCTTTGGGGCCGAAGTCAATGCGCGCGATGCCCAGTGTCGCGGCGCGCAGACGCAAGCGTGTGACTTGAAACAGGTTTTTCAGTGGCATGGGCAGGCTGCCAAAGCGATCAATCATTTCCACCCGCAACTCGTCCAGTGCGTCCAGATCGGTGGCGCTGGCGATGCGTTTGTACATGATCAGGCGGGTATGCACATCCGGCAGATAGTCGTCGGGAATCAGCGCAGGTACCCGCAGCTTCACTTCCTGGCTTTCCGCCAGAGGTTGATCCAGATTCGGGACCTTGCCGGCGCGAATGGCGGCCACGGCCCGCTCCAGCATATCCATATACAAGGAGAAGCCCACGGATTCGATCTGGCCGGACTGTTCATCGCCGAGCAGTTCACCGGCGCCGCGAATTTCCAGATCATGCTGCGCCAGTTGAAAGCCGGCGCCCAGATCACCGGCTGCCTCAATGGCTTCCAGGCGCTTGCGGGCATCTTCGGTCATGGCGCCAGCAGGTGGTGTGAGCAGGTAGGCGTAGGCTTGCCGGGTGGAACGCCCCACCCGACCACGCAGCTGGTGCAGTTGGGCTAGACCGAACTTGTCGGCGCGATCCATGATGATGGTGTTGGCATTGGGAATGTCGATGCCGGTTTCAATGATGGTTGTGCACACCAATACGTTCAGGCGGCGGTGGTAGAAATCACTCATCACCTGTTCCAGCTTGCGCTTGGACATCTGCCCATGGCCGATGCCTACCCGGGCTTCCGGCACCAGCTCTTGTACTTCTGCTGCGCACTGCTCAATGGTGCGGACTTCGTTATGCAGATAGAACACCTGACCACCGCGCATAAGCTCCCGGGTCAGGGCTTCCCGCAGCAGATCCCGGCGTCGTTCCCGCACAAAGGTTTTCACCGACAGGCGTCTCGCAGGGGGCGTGGCAATGATGGAGAAATCCCGGATGCCGCCCATGGCCATGTTCAGGGTGCGGGGAATCGGGGTGGCGGTGAGCGTCAGTACGGCCACCTCGGCGCGCAGGCTGCGCAGACGTTCCTTTTGCCGTACTCCGAAGCGATGCTCCTCATCAATGATC
>JBJHDG010000115.1:0-7662 GCA_050486425.1 Pseudomonadales bacterium
GCACCAGTTCGCCGGCACCATAGACACGAATGCGGAAGCGGCCGTTGCTCATGGTGTGCACCATCTCCGCCAAGCGCTCCGGCGCAGTACCCAAGGCCGGCAGGTTCTTGGGCCAGGTGGTCACCAGTATCCAGTCCACCCGCTGCTGGCCAGCTTCAGCGTCCGCCTGTGGCCCATCACCCAGACCACCACAGCTGGCCAGCAGCAGGGCACAGAGGCCCAGCGTCAGCAAGCGCATGGAAAATTGTGGTTGCATATCGTCTCCCCCTGTTTTCAATCCAGTGTGGCCAGATTGGCCATGCTGAGCATCAGCCACTTGCTGCCGACATCGGTAAAGTTGATCTGTACCCGGGCGCGTTCACCCTGGCCTTCGGCCTGTATCACGACACCTTCCCCAAAGCGGGGATGGGCCACCCGTTGGCCAATACGCAAGGCCGCATCGGTGTCCTCCAGCTGGGGCCGACTGCCAAATGCCGCGCTGGGCTGACTGAACTGACCGCGCAGGCGCACTTCCTGCAACAGCGCGCTGGGTATTTCCTGCAAAAAGCGTGATGGCCGATTGTAACTGTCGGCGCCGTGCAGGCGCCGGGTTTCCGCAAAGCTCAGGTACAACAGCTGCATGGCACGGGTGATGCCGACATAACACAGGCGCCGCTCCTCTTCCATGCGCCCGGGTTCATCCGCCGACATCCGGTGGGGAAACAGACCCTCCTCCATACCGGCGAGAAAGACCAAGGGAAACTCCAGGCCTTTGGCGGAATGCAAGGTCATCAGTTGCACCGCGGCGCCGCCGCCTTCGGACTGGCGCTCCCCCGCTTCCAGGGCGGCCTGGGCCAAAAATTCCTCCAGCTCATCAGATTCCGGCGCAGGCTCACCCTCTGGCGTCAGTGGCAAAAACACGTCACCGCTGAATTGACGCGCTGCGCTGATCAATTCTTCCAGGTTTTCCTTGCGCGCCAAGCCGCGTTCGCCCGGTTCCTTCAGATGGTGAGCCAGCAGGCCGCTGACCTGGATGCAATGTTCCGTTAGCGCTGGCAAGTCCAGGTTGGCGGTTTCCATTTGCAGTTGCTGAATCAGTTGCACAAAGCTGCCCACGGTGCTTGCAGCGCGGCCACTGAGGGTACCGTCCTGCAGTCCCAACAGGGCTGCCTGCCACAAGGAACTCTGATCACGGCGGGCGATATCGCGCAGGCTTTGCAAGGTTTTCTCGCCAATACCACGGGCCGGCACATTGATGATGCGCTCAAAGGCCGGATCGGCGTGGGGATTACGCAGCATGCGCATATAAGCCAGGGCATTCTTGATTTCCGCGCGCTCAAAAAAGCGCTGGCCGCCATAAATGCGATAGGGAATCTGCAAGCGCAACAGGGCTTCTTCCAACACCCGTGACTGCGCATTGGATCTGTAGAGGATGGCGGCCTCATCGGCGCTGCCCCCGTCACGAATCCACTGCGCTATGCGCTCGGCAATAAATCTGGCTTCATCCACCTCGTTGTAAGCAGCATAGAGTTGAATGGGGTCGCCGGCTTCGCCCTGGGTCCAAAGTGCTTTACCCAGGCGATCGCGATTATGTTCAATCAGCGCATTGGCAGCCTGCAGGATGGTGCTGGTGGAGCGGTAATTCTGTTCCAGACGAATGGTACGGGTGCCGGCAAAATCCTGGGAAAAGCGCTGAATGTTCTCGATGCGTGCGCCGCGCCAGCCATAGATGGACTGATCATCATCACCCACCGCCATCACATGGGCGTTGACACCGGCCAGGGTTTTCAGCCATGCATATTGAATCGCATTGGTATCCTGAAACTCATCTACCAGCAGCTGGGAGAAACGCTGTTGGTAATGCGCCAACAGGGCGGGTTGCTGCAACCATAGCTCATGGCTGCGCAGGAGTAGCTCGGCGAAGTCCACCAGGCCGCCTTGCAGGCACAGCGCCTCATAGGCCTCATAGATGCGTTTGTGGGTGAGCAAAAACAGATCATCACCGGCATAGATATCCCGGGCGCGTTTGCCTTCATCCTTCTGGGCGTTGATAAACCAGAGTGCCTGACGCGGCGCCCAGCGTGACTCATCCAGATCCAGGGCGCGCATGACGCGCTTTACCAGACGCAGCTGGTCATCCGCATCGAGCACCTGAAAGGCTTCCGGCAAACCGGCTTCGCGCCAATGCATACGCAGCAGACGATGGGCAATACCATGAAAGGTACCTACCCAGAGTGTGCGCGCAGAGATTTGCAGAATCTGTTCGACCCGGGTGCGCATTTCGGCAGCGGCCTTGTTGGTGAAGGTCACCGCCAGAATGCTGTGTGGCGAATAGCCCAGTACTTCCACCAAGTAGGCGATGCGGCGCACCAGCACCCGGGTCTTGCCACTGCCGGCACCGGCCACCACCAGCAGGTTGCCAGGTTCGGCGGTAACCGCTTCCTGCTGGCGCTCATTCAAGCCCGCAAAGATATGACTGACATCCACCAGAAAAAGCTTCCCGCCGCTGTTAGCGCTTTATTCCACGGTTACTGACTTGGCCAGATTCCGGGGTTGATCCACATCCGTGCCCTTGAGCACGGCCACGTGATATGCCAGCAGTTGCAGCGGCACGGTATAGACAATCGGCGCCAGCAGTTCATGCACAGGCGGCATGGGGACCACTTGCATCTGCGCATCAGCCTGCATGTGCACACCGGCATCGGCAAACACCAAGAGCTGCCCACCCCGGGCGCGCACCACTTCTAAATTGGAATGCAGCTTTTCCAGCAGTTCATCATTGGGTGCGACCGCCACCACCGGCATGGTTTCATCCACCAGTGCCAATGGTCCATGCTTGAGTTCCCCAGCGGCATAGCCTTCGGCGTGGATATAGGAGATTTCCTTGAGTTTCAGCGCCCCCTCCAGGGCGATGGGATATAGCGGGCCGCGGCCCAGAAACAGGGCGTGGTTGCGATCCACAAACTGCTCCGCCAGCTTGGCGATACTGGTGTCCAGATTAAGGGCCGCTTCCACCACGTCCGGCAACTGATGCAGGGCCTGCACCAACTCAGCCTCCTGGGTCGCATCCAACCCCCGGCGCCGCCCCAGCAAAATACTCAGCAGCAGCAGATCCACCAGCTGCACGGTAAAGGCCTTGGTGGAGGCCACGCCAATCTCCACACCTGCCTCCAGCAACACGGCCAAATCTGATTCTCGTACCAGAGAGCTGGTAGCCACATTGCACAGGGCGACGCTGGCCACATAACCAGCGTCTTTCGCCAGCCGCAGCGCCGCCAGGGTATCCGCAGTTTCACCGGACTGGGAAATGCTGATAAACAGGCTGCCCGCCGGTACCGCCACCTTGCGGTATCTGTATTCACTGGCGATCTCCACCTGGCAAGGAATGCCGGCCAGGGCCTCGATCCAGTATCTGGCCACCAGGCCGGTGTAATAGCTGCTGCCACAGGCGACGATGGTCACTGCCTGCACCTGATCCAGGATGGGCGTGGCCTTGATGCCGAAGGCCGGCTCCAGCACATGATGCTTGCTGATGCGGCCTTCCAGGGTGCGACGGATAAACTTCGGCTGGTCGAAAATCTCCTTTTGCATGAAGTGGCGGTAGTTGCCCTTGTCACTGTCCTCAGCGTCCTGCTGCACCACCACCGTGGCCCGCACCACAGACTCATCTTCCAGGGACCAGATCTGAATCTCATCCGCCTGCAGGCACACCAGATCCCCTTCCTCAAGAAAGATGAACCTGTCGGTAACCGGCCGCAGCGCCAGGACATCAGAGGCAATAAAGTGCTCACCGATGCCCACGCCTACCACCAACGGACTCCCTACTCTGGCCGCCACCAACAGGTCCGGTTCACTGCTGCAGATCACAGCAATGGCATAGGCGCCATCCAATTCTGATACTGCCGCGCGCACGGCTTTGGTCAGTGCTCCCGTGCTGGCCAGATGGGCGTGAATCAAATGGGCGATGACTTCGGAATCGGTTTCCGAAGTGAAGCTATAGCCCTGGCCCTGCAGACGCTGCCGCAGCACCTCATGGTTTTCGATGATGCCGTTGTGCACCACACAAACCTGGTCGTGGGACATATGAGGATGGGCATTGGCCGTGGCAGGCGCACCATGGGTGGCCCAGCGGGTGTGGGCGATGCCCAGGTGGCCATGGACAGGATGTGCGCGCACATGTTCCACCAGTTCCGCCACCTTGCCCACGGTGCGGCGGCGCTGGATCTGCTGTTGCTCCAGTACTGCCAGGCCGGCCGAATCGTAGCCCCGGTATTCCAGACGGCGCAGGCCTTCCAGCAGGATTTCGGGTACATCGCGCCGGGCCACGGCGCCCACAATGCCACACATGCGTTGCTTCCTTCAGGCGTTGAGCGCTGGGAGTGCAGCGGTGCTAGCCGGCACTGTCGTCTTGCCGGTGTGCCGGTGTCTTCCAGCCGGGAATATTGCGTTGCCGGGCGCGACCCACTGCCAGATCGCCCTGGCGTACCGTCACTGTGACCGTGGAGCCGGCAGCGATGAAGGCGTCATTGGCGATCTGCAGGGGCGCCACCAGGGTACTGTTGGAACCGACGAATACCCTATCACCGATCAGGGTCTGATGCTTGTTTACGCCATCGTAATTGCAGGTGATGCTACCGGCACCCACATTGCAGCCGGCGCCCAAAGTTGCATCGCCGATGTAGGCCAGATGATTGGCCTTGCTGCCAATGCCCAGGCTGGCTTTTTTGGTTTCCACAAAGTTGCCAATATGCACCTGCGCCGCCAGCTCAGTACCCGGGCGCAAGCGGGCAAAAGGCCCGATGCTGGCCTGGCTGCCGATCTGGGCACCATCAATCAGGCTGTAGGGTTTGATTTCCACATCGTCGCCAATTTCCGCATCACGGATAATGGCGCCAGCCCCTACGCGTACCCGATTGCCCAGGACCACCCGGCCCTCCAGCACCACATTGATATCGAGAAAACAGTCCTGACCGCAGGTCAGTTCACCGCGCACATCCAGCCGCGCCGGATCTGCCAGGGTGACGCCCTGGGCCAGCAGGGCCTGGGCCTGGGTTTGCTGCCAGGTACGCTCCAGGGCCGCGAGCTGGGCCTTGTCATTGACGCCTGCCACCTCCAGCGGCGCGGCTTCCCGGGCCAGCACCGGCAGACCAGCAGCCCGGGTTAGCGCCACCAGATCCGTAAGCAAGTACTCACTCTGGGCGTTCTGGTTGCTGAGCTTGGGGAGCAATTCCTGGGCTTGGGTCACAGGCAGCGCCAGCACGCCACTGTTTACCTCCTGGATGCCACGCTGGGCGGCGCTGGCATCTTTTTCTTCCACGATGGCCTGCACCTGACCCTGGGCATCGCGCAGGATGCGGCCAAAGCCGAAGGGTTCGGCCAGGTGCGTGGTAAGAATGGCCAGGCCCTGCTGGGCGGCGGCCACCAGGGCAGCCAGGGTGGCGGGCTGAATCAGGGGCACATCACCATACAGCACCAGCAGCAGGTTGCCCGGCCGCAGGTGGGGCAGGGCCTGCTGCACGGCATGGCCCGTACCCAGGCGCTGGGTCTGTTCAATCAGGTTCAGATCACTGCCGGCCACGGCGGCCCGTACCTGATCGGCGCCATGGCCCACCAGCAGATGCAGGCGCGCTGGCTGCAGGGCACGGGCACTGGCCAACACATGGTCGAGCAGGGTGCGGCCGGCCAAGGGTTGCAGCACCTTGGGCAGGGCGGAGCGCATACGCGTGCCGGCACCGGCGGCGAGAATCAGGATTTCCAGGGCGGGCTGCGACATGGGCGCGTTCCAAAAAGCAACGCCGCCGATTATAGGGATCTCGGCGGCGTTACGTCAGGCGGCAAATCGCAACAGCGGATCAGCGCCTGCGCTTCTTCAACTCTTCCAGGGTACGCAGGCGGGCGGAGGCTTCCGCCAGCTGGGCGGCGGCTACCGAATATTCGAACTCCGCAGAGCGTTCATGCATGGCGCGCTCAGCCTGCTCCTTGGCGCGGGCGGCGGCGGCTTCATCCAGATCATCAGCGCGGGCAGCGGTATCCGCCAGCACGGTGATGACCTTGGGCTGCACTTCCAGGTAGCCACCGGAGGCGAAGAATACTTCCTCTTCGCCATTGGCCAGCTTCAGACGCACTGGACCCGGATTGATGCCGGTGAGCAACGGGGCGTGGCCAGGCAGAATGCCCAGCTCACCCAAGGAGCCGTTGGCGATCAGCATGGTGATCTCACCAGAGAAGATTTCCTTCTCAGCGCTGACGATGTCGCAATGCATGGTGCTGGCCATGGTGCTTATTTCTCCAGGCGCTTGGCCTTCTCGATGGCTTCCTCGATGGTACCTACCATGTAGAAAGCCTGTTCCGGCAGATGGTCGTACTCGCCGTCCAGAATGCCCTTGAAGGAGCGCACGGTATCTTCGCGGGATACGTACACACCTGGGGAGCCGGTGAAGACTTCCGCCACGAAGAAGGGCTGAGAGAAGAACTGCTGAATTTTCCGTGCCCGGTACACCAGGGCTTTGTCATCTTCGGACAGCTCATCCATACCCAAAATGGCGATGATGTCTTTCAGTTCCTTGTAGCGCTGCAGCACCTGCTGCACGCCACGCGCCACTTCATAGTGCTCCTGACCAACCACGGCCGGATCCAACTGCCGGCTGGTGGAATCCAGGGGGTCCACCGCGGGGTAGATACCCAGGTCGGTGATGGCCCGGGACAGGGTCACGGTGGAGTCCAGGTGCGCGAAGGTGGTGGCCGGTGACGGGTCGGTCAGGTCATCCGCAGGTACGTACACCGCCTGTACCGAGGTGATGGAGCCGGTCTTGGTGGTGGTGATGCGTTCCTGCAGGATACCCATCTCTTCTGCCAGGGTCGGCTGATAACCCACCGCGGAGGGCATGCGGCCCAACAGGGCGGATACTTCGGTACCGGCCAGGGTGTAGCGGTAGATGTTATCTACGAACAGCAGTACGTCGCGGCCTTCATCACGGAACTTCTCGGCCATGGTGAGGCCGGTGAGGGCCACGCGCAGGCGGTTGCCCGGCGGTTCGTTCATCTGCCCGTAAACCAGCGACAGCTTGTCGAGTACGTTGGACTCGGCCATTTCGTGGTAGAAGTCGTTACCTTCCCGGGTCCGCTCACCCACACCAGCGAATACCGAGAAGCCGCTGTGCTCAATGGCGATGTTGCGGATCAGTTCGGCCATGGTCACGGTCTTGCCCACACCAGCACCACCGAACAGGCCCACCTTACCACCCCGGGCGAAGGGGCAGATCAGGTCGATAACCTTGATGCCGGTTTCCAATACTTCGTTACCGCCTTTCTGATCTTCGTACTTCGGCGGCTTACGGTGAATGGGCATGAGTTCATCAGCAGCAATGGGGCCGCGCTCATCGATGGGGTTACCCAGCACGTCCATGATGCGACCCAGGGTGGCCTGACCCACAGGAATGGTGATGGGGCCACCGGTGTTGGTCACACCCAGGCCGCGGGACAGGCCTTCGGAGGCGCCCATGGCAATGGTGCGCACCACGCCGTCGCCCAGCTGCTGCTGTACTTCCAGCGTCAAACCGGTATCCGCCACCTTGAGTGCGTCATAGACCTTGGGTACCGCGTCCCGTGGAAATTCCACGTCGATGACGGCGCCAATTACCTGAATGATTCGACCGCTACTCATGCCCTTGCCTCGTATTGAAT